>JBOGIC010000795.1:0-13678 GCA_050744985.1 Acidimicrobiales bacterium | reverse complement strand
CCTTCGGCTTGTCGCTGACCAGACCGCCCCCCGAACCGGTCACCTACCCGGCCTGTCGTCCGGCCGTCGAGCAGCGGTACCGCCCACCAGTTCTCGCCCACGAGGTGCGAAGGTCCCAGTTGGCGATCCCTGACCGGGACAACGGGGCGGGAGCGGCGTGGCCCCGGTCGGCCTCAGAAACGAGCGGTAGCTCACCCCTCGAGGCGGAGGCGCCGAAGGGTTTGTAGACCCGCACGGTTCAGCCCGCGCCGCCAGGCATCGGGGTACCCGCAAGCGCCGAGCTCGACGGCGACAGCCTCTCGAAGGACTCGGTCGGCGATCTCGACGAGCGGTCCGTTGTAGGCCGACCCCTCCACCTCGTACGCCAAGGTCGGTGCTGCTAGCGCATGCACCACGTCGTTCCGGGCGTCGGCGATCGCCATATACCAGTGCTCGAGCGCCGGAAGGGTGTCGCTCCTCGTCACCCCGCCGCTCGTCCACGTGCGTTGGAATGACGGTTCCCCAGGGGTCCAGAGCAATTTGTCAACGCCGAACCCCTCGCCCTCTTGCTGCAGGGCTCCCTCGAAAACCGCCGTCAATTCCTTCGCTGCTTTGACACGGTCCCGTGTCTCGCCGGTCAGCGCCTCGCTCGCCGTCTTCAGGAACACCAGTCGATCGGTCGCGGTGATACTGGCGCTATTGAGCCAGCTCTTGGTGATCCAGCGCATCGCCATCTCTATTCGGCGAGCGCGCTCCACCTGCTCGGGGTTCGGCCGAAGCAGCGTTTCGTAGGCCGCACCGAGGATCACCGCGTCGAGCCTCACGTCGAACGGCAGACGCAGCTCGAGCAGGGCGGGAATGAAGAAATCGTCATCGTCGAGCGTGTAGCCGCCCGTCGTCGTCCTGACTCTGCCCCCGCGCTCGAGGGTGATCGCGCCGTCGGCCACCGTGATCGGCTGAACCCAGAGGTCGGCGTTGTCCGTGGTCGCCACCGACCAACCCTGTGTCTCAGCCGTCCACCACCGGTTCGAGTCGATCGTCGTGTAGGCGATCGCCAGCTCAAGGGCCTGCCTCTCCGCCAAGCTCGGCGCTTCACCATCCGCGCCGCGTTGGGCGCGCGCGAGCAGCGACGGATTCTCGATCAGGCCACCGCCGGGCAACCTGAAGGAGCGGAGAAACTGGCGCACGCGAGCCTCAAACGGTCCGCTCAGCCACGGACCCGCGTAAGCCTCAAGAGGGCCCAACCACCAGCCGCTGAACTCGATCGGCTCGTGCAACGGTAGGTACGGGCATGCGAGAACGACGGGGCGCTCGCTCGACACACACTCAGTATTGCGACCAGGGCAGCGATCGGGCGCGACCTTGCGCACAGCGGCGACGACATGAACATCGCCGGGTCCTGTCGCGCCGGTCGAGCGACAACCACGCCGTCGGCATCGTGCTCCCGTCGTGGGCGGCGAGCCACTCGGCGAGCAGCGTGGTCTTACCGAAGCCGGCCGGAGCCGACACGAGCACGACGGCCGGACGGGAGGCACGGTCAGGCGCCGGCCGAGGCGGGCGCGCGGCACCACACCCCGTCGCCGCCGAGGGGCATGCCGTCGTGCAGACGTGGTGGGCGCCCGTCGCTTGATTGCTGGGGCTGGCGATGGTCCTCGCCGGCATCGGGACGGTCTTCGAAGCCCACAACTCGGGTGGCCGAATAGTCGGTAGCGCCCTGTTCCTGGCCTTCGGCGGTGCCATGCTGTTCGGCCTGATGCGCGCGCCCGTTCGACCGAGTGGCCGGGAACGCGATGATCCTGCTGGCCACCATCCCGGCCCTGCTGTGCTTCTGGGTGATCGTGCCCCCGCTCACCGCCCTCGTCGTCTGGATAGGCGCGTTGAGCAGCGGCTTCAGCGACCGTCCGGTGGCATCCACCGCATGCTGACCCACCGGGGATCTCAGCCTCAGTCGCGGGGCGAATGTGCAGAAAAGGCGCCATGGCGGGCTTTGCACAGAAACCGGACCTAACGGAAGCGTTCCTGTGCAGGGGCGGATTCTGCACAGGAACCCTCAGCATTCATGACTCCGACTCCATGTCGGCCAACATGCTCCGGGCGGTGTCCGGATCACGCCGGACCGCTGCCTTTAACTGGATTCGGTGGAACCGCTGCCGGTGCGACTCGACCACGACTTCCCAACCCGGCTTTCCCATCGCCATACCTTCCCGAACGAGGAAGGCGATGAGGTCTTCCAGCGCCGGTCGAAACCTGCGCCCGCCGACCGGGAAGTGGAGGTCACCCAGGCGCTTCGACGTAGGACTTCGCGAGCAGCGGTCGATGGCGTCTGTGTCGCCGTACACGTGCAGATGAGCCTCCGGGTAGCCGTCTGCCTTCTCTCGCTCGTAGTCATATCGGCAGAACGGCTCGTCCATCTCGGCATCCATGTAGACCGCTGCGTCCGAACGCGCCGTCGTGAGGTACCCCGTGTCCGCTTCAAGAGTGAGGATTTGGTAGACGTGCAAGAAGGCGCGGGGTGGCGCTGACGAGATGGTCAGCGCCATTGCGACCGGGGGTACGAATTGGTTCTTCCCGATGCGATACCCGATCCAGGCGCGGTCGCCAGTCGTATTCGTAACAACGGTAAGGCGGGGTCCGTCAACCACCGTTCCGTTCAGCAGGGCGTTTAGGTCGTCACCAAACCCCAGCGCCCGCCGCTGTAGATCACGCGGGGTCGGCAAGATCGCGGATGGCCATCCAGGTGATCCGTGCGTGCTCACTCTGGAATCTTCCGCGGCGCCCCTGATCCGCCAGTTCCGCATACGTGAGGTTCAGCCGAGCGAGCGCAGATCGAACCGCCTCGCGCAGGTCGTCATCCGAGGCGACCAGCACGTCCGGCTCTCGGTCAGCAGTAAGTGCCATCGTTCCTCCCTCGGTGTCACGCTACCCGTACTTGAGACCGATAATACGGGACCCCTACGACAATGTCCGAACGCCCGTTCGGCGCCGACTACTGCGGACCGAACTATAGGCCGTGGAGACTAGAAAACTCCCTGATCAGCGCCCTGATCAGCCTCGGGTATTGCGGCGGGGTCTATATCCGATCGGCATATAGCGGGCATCACGAGGCGGCAACGAACGCTGGCTCGATCCCGAGTTCGTGGATTGCGCCGATGACGACGCAGATGTTGTGCGCCAGCACCTTCGCCAGCACCTCGTTCACTTGCCCGTTGTCGGACTTGCTGAGCAGCGCGTCCCCAAACTTTGCCTTGATCATGCTGAACGTCGTCTCAACGTTGGAGCGGCGGTGGTAGTGCGTCAGGAAGCTCTGACGGTGCAGAGCGAACGTGTGGTACATCCGCGCCCACGCGCTGTCCTCGTCGGGCGAGACGGGCTTGGTGTTGGCCTTGAATGCGATGTAGGGCGTGGCGCCGACCTGCTCGACGGCGGTGGCGTTGGCGTGCGACAGGTAGCCCTTGTCGGCACTGACCTCGGCAATAGCGAAGTGGGCGGCGGTCGTGTCCAGAAGCGGGCGGAAGTGGTTCGTGTCGGCAGCCGTCCAGCCGGTGACCTCGGCAGCGGTCACGACGTTGGTCAGGGTGCCGGTCATGGCGTGGAGCTTCACCCACTCCCGGTTGTCGGTCTCGCGGCCGTACTTCTTGTTGAACCACCGAACGAACCGGCACGTGCTGAACCCCGTGGCGTCAACGGCAAAGTCCCGCTCGACCGACTTCAGCGGCAGCGCGGAAGCGGTCACGAGGTCTTGCAGGATCGGTGTCAGGTCCGGGTTCGCCATGTAGTTGCTCACGCTGTTGAAGTGGGGGGCGCGACTGATCAGACCTTGCTCTGCGGCTGCTCGAAGGTCACTGGTAAAGCGGCGGGACGAGAAGCGGCTGTAGACCTTGTAGACGCACGCGAAGGTCATGTCGCTCATCGGCAACCGGGGCCGTCCGGTGGCACTGACGGGCTGCGGCAGCCCATTGCAGAGGTCCGCGAGCAGGGTCACGAACCGATGCTTCTCCTCACACTGCGCAGCGTTGTAGGCCGACCATTGTTGCGTGTAGGTGACCTTCACCTTTTCCTCGGTCATCGTGTAGACGCCGCCGTTGCGCCCCTCGCGCCGGATGGTGAACTCGACCGCCAAAATGTGCTTGCATGCCACGCCGCGGGTCTCGTGGTCTGGGCAGGTGCAGAACCGAGAGACCGGATCGACCTTGTAGGACCTTCCGCCCGACTGCGACGGGACGGCCCACCCGTCCTTGCCAGGACGCAGCAGCGTGGTCGCTGCGATGGTGATCGCCCGAATCTCCCGTGTGGTCTCCATTGCCTGCCTCCTATGTACCTACTAGGAATATACTCCTGGGTACATAGGAAGTCCATACCTACCGGGCAGATACTTGACCGGATATACCAACAGGTACATACTTGGGATGATGGCGAAGGTGAAGCTGAATGGTTATCGATGCGACCGGTGCTCGCACGAGTGGCTACCGCGGGACAAGGGGCAGGACCCGAAGGTGTGCCCGAAGTGCAAGTCGCCATACTGGAACACGCCACGAAAGATCGCAGCCGAGAGAACGGCCGAACCAGCCGAACGGGCGGAGCGGTCCAGTTCGAGGACCGTGAGGAAGTAAAGTGGGGAGGCTGCACAGGTTCTCCGTTCAGCGACTGCCGAGGGTCGGCCGGTGGCAGCCGACCGACCCACAACAGGCCTCCCCGGTCAACGCCGGGTGAGGGTAAGGACCAGCAGGAACAGGACGACGAGGCACAACGCCACGGCTTCCAACTTGCTGTTCTCCTTTCACTAGGAGCGGCCCCGGTAGGGCTTAGGTTTCCAGCCGATACCTACCGGGACCGCCTACCAATACAGGGCCTACGGAACGGCGACACACTCTCTCTGGTGGCCGTTCATCCTTATCGTGTTCCCCTCGTGGGAATGTGGGTCCGCCTGACGATCTGTCCGGTCTCGCGAATCAACGTCGGCAGCGGCCGCAACGTCCTCCGATGTCAGATCCGACTCGACGTAGCGGTACAGGTAGATGCCTCCCTCGCCCAAATAACGCTCCACGTCCGGCAGCACCTCGGCAGCGCGGGCAGCGTTCGAGAACGTCGCGTTGACGGGATCCCGAGACTTGATCCAGCCGCGGTAGTCCAAGTGCTCGGCGATGTCCTTTACGTCCATCGGTCGGCCGACCTCCATCAGGACACGGCGAACCGCTTCCACCCCGCGCGGGCCATCCGTCGCCTTCCCAGTCCGTTCGGACTCGGACGCGGGCACGGCCAGTTCAGGAGGCTCAGGAGTTGCGGACTGTGGGGGCTCTACCCCTTCAGACCTCAGGATCTTCTCGATCGCCCCGATGGCTTGCGCGAGATTCGCCTCGCGAGCTGCGAGTGCGGACTGCTTCTCCTTGAGTACGAACAATTCAAGGACCGCCTCTCGGCGCTCTCTGTCCAGATCTCTCAGGACAGTCTTCAGCCGTTCGATGTCCACCACGGTGCCTCCCTCAGTGGGTGTATGCACCATCCTACGGTTCGACTGACTCTGCGAGCAACCACCCTGACAGTGGGAGGTCGTGAAGCCGTTCACAAGATGGGTCCTAGTTACACCGTCGTAAGAGACTCACTGGATGTCCCGCGCCTGCTAGGGTTCCGCAATGAAGGGCCAGTGGCCGAGTCGGTCAAGGCATCCCTTGGCAAGGGGGAGCATGCGGGTTCGATTCCCGCCTGGCCCTCTTCCTCGCCTACTAGTAGCTGGACGCGACAGAGGCCCGTCTGGGCAGACGGGCCTCTGTCAAGCGAACTCCGGTCACCCGGGCGCATCCCTTGGCAAGGGGATACCCGACACTCTAGCGGACCGGCCAGGAGTTTTTGTGCAGACTTCCGGTTATGTGTGCAGGTCGGGCTTCATGTGCAAAGCCGCCATGGCGACCTTTTCTGCACAACGCCCACGTGCGCGTCTGGTTACGGCCGACGTCAGCAGTCGATGAAGAGTTCGACATACCCCCAGAGTTCGTCGGGCAGGAGCGGGATGTCGTACCGGGACACGTCGCCAGTGCTGCTGTCGCGTTCGAGCACATACAGCGATGTCGACGGCGGGCAGGACAGCTGCCCGACGGGGCCGTACATGAACCCCGCCCGTGCGCTGACGCTGTAGTTCACGGCGAGGAAGAAGTCCTCCGCGCTGAGGGACTCGCCGGACTTGATGAACTCGATCCCCTTGCCGCCGTCCTTCACGTAGCGGAAGTTGTCGACCAGGACGCCGTCGGTGTTCAGGTAGGCGGCCAGCGAGTCGTCACCGGGGTAGTTGCCCTGGTACTTGTTGGCCACGCCGTCCCGATACTCAACGTCGAAGTTGCGGCCTCGGAGGTTGTCGATGTCGATGTAGGTCTTGGCGACCTGGTCGTCCTCGCAGGCGCTTGGCACCCAGGCGTCCGAACCGATGTCACCCAGGCAGATGCGGGCGTGAACGGACATGGCGATTGGATCGGTGACCGGTGGGCCGTTCGAGCTGAGGTTGAAGTCGATGTCACCGGGGATCACGATGTTGGTCTGCCCGCCGGGCGCGTCGAACAGCCAGCCGCCGCAGTCGGGGAACCCGTCTTGGGCGATGCAGACCTCCGTCGACGTCGGGAGGTTGTCCACACGCCCTGCGATGAGCGCACGGCGTTCACCGTCGAGGTCTTTGCCGGCGGCTAGGGCAATCTCGACCCTCGGGATCACCGCGTTGGGCGTGAACCGCGCGTGGATCACCCGCCGGGTGCCGAGGCGCAGGCCGTACGTCGTGGGCAGCTGGCGCCCGGGGACGGTCGGCACCGTGATCGTGCCGTCGAGGCGCTCTTGCTTGATCCCGACGGTGATCGGCTCCGGTTGCGTGAACTGAATGTCGATGTCGTCGGTGCCGTTGGGCACCGGGTAGCCGTTCGGCCCGGTGGGCACGGCGTCCCGGGTGTAGAACGCCTTCTTGAGGTTGACGATCCGCGCGCGCAGGTCTTCGTGACCGGCGACCTTGGCGTCGTAGCGGATCTCGTTGCCCGGGCCGGTGAGGTCGGGGTGGCTCGCAAGGTCGGCGTCGTCGGCCCACGCGTGGATGCTGATGAGGTCGATTCCGTCGCCATGTGCGTCGATGCCGTAGAGCTTGGGGTCCGGCGGCGGCGGGGTCGGCTCGTCGCACGGCTCCTCCTCAGGCGGGCACGTTGGCTCGTCGCATGGCTCCTCCTCAGGCGGGCACGTCGGCTCGTCGCACGGCCAGTTCTCCGGCGGGCAGTTCTCCTCGAAGGGCTGCAGGAGGGTGCTGCCACCGTTGCCGGCGGTCGCGGGGTCGACACCGAGGTAGATGTCGAGGACGGGCGAGATACCGAGGATGTCGACCTTGGCGTGGCGGAACGGCGCGCCACCCGGCAGGTTCCTCGCCGTCAGGTTGATGTGATCGATCGTGTCCGAGGTCTGGATGTGGACCCGGTCGTCGGGGACCGTGAACTCGACGTGCGCCGGCAGTTTGTCGATGGCGCCGTCGATCGTGATGCCACCGGCCTCCCCGTGCAGGGTCAGCACCTGCGGGGTGACGGCGTCGATCGATCCGGCCACCGGGCTGGGGCGCAGCGAGATGGCCTTGAGGCCGCTGAGCCGCACGAACGCCCGATAGGCGCTCGGCGTGTCCTCGTACCACGCGTAGGAGCCGCTGACCGCGGGCGCGTCCGCGCCGTCGCTCGCCAGCACGCTGATGGTGCCCGGCGAGTTGGTCGCCGTGACCGTGACCTCCCCGCTGTGCTGCTGGAAGTTGATCGTCGCGTTTGCCGGGATGCCGTCGATCGTCGCGTCGATGCGGCGGGCCCGGTCAAAGAACGTGCCTGCCGTCTTCGTCGCGTGCAGCGCGATCTGGTCGATGCCCGTTCCGTGACCGTCGAAGGTGACGACGCCCTCGTTGACGTCGACGTTCACGGTCGAGTGCAGCGGCAGGTTCGAGAGGCTGCCGGTCAGCGCGATGTCGTGTACGTCGTCCTGGGCCGAGAGAGGCAGCGCGCCGAGGGGCTGCGAGAAGATCAGCTCGCCGGCGTACGGTCCCGACAGGTCGAGACCGACCGACGAGAGGTTGGTCAGGCGCAGCCCGGTGGTGAGCTGCGACTCGCTGGTGCGCTGGAAGGCGAGGTAGGGCCCGTCGCCGGCGCCGCGCGCCGGGAGGTCCTGGCCCTTGGCAAACCTCGTCTCGATCGAGCCCAACGCGGCGTCGGGGGCCTCGATGGTCGTCTTCCCATCCGCTTGGTCGAACGTGACCTTCGCCGGAACCGCCGTCGCGTCCAGCCGCGCCGCCGTCACGATGGACGAGCCGGAGCGCTCGTAGTACGCGCCGCTCAACGTGTCGATCGGGGCGCTGGCCGTGTAAGAGGTGTTCTCGTGCCCGTCGGTCGTCGTGTGGACGACGTCGATCGACGCCGGCAGCTTGTCGACAACGAGATCGATGTTGCGCTCGTTGCCCGGGCGGAGGATGTCGACGTCGGCGGTGACCTTCGACGGAACCGGCGAGTTGACGATCGCCTGCTGGCGGTCCTGTGACGCGCGGACCTCGGTCGTCACGGTCGCCGGCACCGGCGCGAAGGCGATCTGGCCGCGAGTGATGTTGTCGGGCGCGTCGGGGTTGGAGCCGGAGAAGACCTCGCCCAGTAGTGCGAGTGTCGAGGGGGCCCCGCTGGCGCCGACTTCGAGCCGGAGCTCGACGGTGCTGCTCGAGAGGGCGACGGCGGTCACGGTGGCGCTCCACCGGCTCGCCGTGCCGGCGGCGGTGCCGTCCTCGCCTACGCCCAGATACGTCTGCGGCGAGGTGGGATCGAGCAGAACGGCCTCGATGCGGACCTTGGCGTCCGCGGCAAAGCCCGGGTTCCTCGTGATGGAGAGCTCGAGGCTGTTCGACGTGAGGTTCGGGACCAGGTTGCCGGTGAAGTCGGGCAGCACGTCGCCGTTCACGTCGAGGAGCGTGGGCACGAACGCGAGCGCGTGGTGATAGCGCACGACGGGGGGCCCACTCGGTGGGAGATAGGTGGTGCGGTACGCGTACCCGACGGTGCTCACGGCGCACGTCACGCTCCTGAGACGGTCGGTCAGCAGGCCCACGCCCGGGATCGGTTCCGTGCCCGTGGCCAGTGTCAGTCCCAGCGGGCAAAGGAGCGCTTGCGTCAGGCTCGTCGGGGATGTGGCGAACACGTCGTTGAGGCTGCCCGCCAGCCGAGGTGGCGCCAGCGGCTTCAGAAGCGAGCCGAGGCCCAGGTCGCCGCTACCGCCGCCCAGGTTCAGCTGGGCGTGCGCCGGTCGTGCCGCCGGTCCGGCCAGAGCGACGGCCAGCACGGCGAGCGCCAATACGGCACACGCGAGAAAAAGGCCAGCCGGAATTCGTTTGATCGCCGTTGTCATCTCCGCCTCCTGGTATGTGGGAGGCGAGCGTGCGCCGTGGCAGTGGAGGCGCAATGGAGAACGAATGGAGCCGACGGCGCCGAGCCGCCTCAGGCCGCTCCGGGGACGACGGGGACGCCGGCGAACTCCCGAAGGGCCTCGTCGATGTCCTCGTTCCGCCCGACGGAGCTGAGGGCGTCGAAGGTCTCGTCGCCGAGAGCGCGCCGGAGCACGGCGACGGTGCGCTCCTGGGCTTGCTGGTCGATCCGGGGTAGCGGCGCCCCCGTCCTGGCCCGGACCGTCGCCGCCGTCCCGATGAGGCGGGCGGCCGGCTCGAGCCCCCCGACACTGGCCAGGCTCTGCGCCAGTCCCTCCATGCAGGCGGCGAGCGCGATCTGGTCGCCGTGCTGCCGGGCGGCGGCGAGCCCCTGGCGGAACAGAGCGACGGCGGCGGACGCGTCGTGGCGCGCGCGGGCAACCTTCCCGAGGCGCAGGAGAGTCCAGGTGATGCAGTACGTGTCGCTCAGCTCCCGGGCTCGGGTGAGGCTCTCGTCCAGGCGCGCTTGCGCCCGCTCGGCGTCGCCGGCGAGGAGGGCAGCCTCTCCGAGATGGCTGAGCGACCACGCCTCGCCGTACCGGTCGCCCAACTCCCGCCGCATGGTGAGGGCCTGGTGATGCAGCTCATCGGCGGTCGTCAGGTCGCCCTCGTTCTGCGCGGCCCAACCCAGGTAGGTGAGAGACCATGCCTCGCCGTAGCGGTCACCCAAGCGCCGCTGGATGGCCAGGCTCTCGCCGCAGCGGGACCGCACAGTGTGGTGGTCGCCCAGCAAGAGGGCGAGGTAGGCCAGCGCGGTCAGGGCCTGCGCCTCACCTCGCTCATCCCCCAGCTCGCGCCAGGCGGCGAGGCTTTCGTCGGTGAACCGTCCGGCTTCGTGGAAGTCCGAGCGCGTCTGGGCGATCCACCCGAGGTTCGTCAGCGACGCAGCGACGATACGAGCGTCGCCGAGCTCCCGGCCGATGATCAGGCTTTCCTCGTACAGTGCGGCGGCGTGATCGAGTCGGCCCTGTAGCCCCTCCACGTTCCCAAGGGAGTGCAAGGCGGACGCGATGCCCCGCTGATCGTGCGCCTCGCGGCTCAGCGCGAGGCCGTCCTCGAACTGGCGGCGCGCCGCGTCGTAGTCGGCCTGGCGCTGCGCCAGCACCCCCGCCCATCGGTGCGCCTTCGCCCTCGCTGAGGCAGAGCCGGCTTGCCCGCCGGCGAGTCCCGCTGCCAGCCACCGGCGACCCTCGGTGAGGAAGCCGCGGACCTCCCAGAAGCGCCCGAGGGACGCGGCCAGCGTCAGTAGCGACGGCACATCGCCGGCCTCGGCCCAGGCCAGGGCGTGTCGCAGGTTGTCGTGCTCCTCGTCCAGGCGGTCCAGCCATGCGCCCTGAGCCGATCCGTCCAGCTCGGGCTCGACCCGAACCGCAAAGGACAGAGCCCAACCGAGTTGGCGGTCGCGCTGACGGCGCTGCTCACCGCGAGCGGCCAGACGCTCGGCGCCGAATCCGCGCAGGGTGTCGAGGAGCCGGTACCGGGTGGGGTTGCCAACGCGATCGACCACGACCATGGACTTGTCGACGAGCCTCGACAACAGCGCCAGCATCTCGGGCCGATCGAGCGGAGCTTCATCGCAGACGCCCTGGACCGCCTCGAGGGTGAAACTCGCCGAAAACACGGACAGACGGTCGAACAGCGCCCGTTCGAGGGGTGTGAGCGCCTGATAGCTCCACTCGACGACTCCCTGCAGGGTGCGGTGACGTTCGGGGCTTGATCCGGCTCCGGCGTCGAGGAGCCGGAACCGGTCGTCGAGATGGGTCAGGATCTCTTGGTACGACAGGACTGCGGCCCGGGCGGCGGCGAGCTCGATGGCCAGCGGGATCCCCTCCAACCGCCGGGAGATCTCGGATACCACGCGCAGGCTGCTCGCAGGAACCTCCCGCTGCGGTGCCGCCGTCCTGGCCCGTTCGATGAAGAGCCGCACGGATTCGATGCCCTCGAGGCCTTCGTCGGCCGTTTCCGGATCGGGGATGACGAGGGTGGGCACCCGCCACGCGGCCTCCCCGGGCACACGGAGGAGCTCCCGACTCGTGGCGAGTATGCGGACGCCGGGAGCGGCGGCCAGTAGCTCTGCGGCCAGCGCCGCCGTCGCGACCGCAAGATGCTCACAGTTGTCGAGCACGAGCAGGACTTGGCGATCGACCAGCATCTTGGCCAGCGTGGCCGCCGGGCTCTGGCCGGGATCCTCACCGACGCGCATGGCGGCGAGAACGTGCTCGTGTAGAGAGGACGCGTCCGCGAGCGGTGCGAGCTCGACGAGGAACACTCCGTTGGCATGATCCGGCAGCAGTCCTCGCGCCACCTCGAGGGCGAGGCGGCTCTTGCCGATGCCACCGACGCCGGTGAGGGTCACGAGCCGAGTCGTCCGGCACAGCTCACGCACCCCGGCAACCTCTGCCTCGCGGCCCACGAAGGTGGTGAGGGGCGTCGGGAGGTTGTGGGCGGTCCCGGCCGGTCTGGTTTCCGCCGCCACTTGCGTAGCCGACTCGGGCTCGAGGGACGCCCGTTGGTGGAGGATGTCCTCCTCGAGTGTGCGGAGCGGCGCGCTGGGCTCGATGCCGAGCTCCTCGGCGAGCACCTGTCGGAGCTCGGTGAAGGCCCGCAACGCCTCACTCTGGCGCCCGCTTCGGTACAGCGCCACCATGAGCTGGCCCCAGAGGCGTTCACGCAGCGGGTGCTCGGCCACGAGGCGGCGAAGCTCGCCGGTCAGCTCGTGGTGGCGTGCCATCGCCAGGTCGGCCTCCATTCGCTCCTCGATGGCGGTGAGGCGAAGCTCGTCGAGGCGAGCGGCCTCGGCCTGCGCCCAGGGCTCGTCGGTGAAGTCCGCCAAGGCCCGTCCGCGCCACAGGGTGAGCGCCTCGGTCAACGCGGTCGCCGCCGACGCGGAATCGCCGGACTGCCGGGCGCTTCGGCCCTCCGACACCAGGCGCTCGAACCGCGCCGCATCCACGTCGTCGTCGTCGACCGCGAGCAGGTAGCCCGGCGGCCGGGTAAGCAGGATCCTCGCGTGCTGTCGCCTCCCCCTACCGGGCTCGAGGACCGCACGGACGTGGGAGACATACGTATTGAGCGTCTCGCTGGCGGTCGCCGGCGGGTTCTCGCCCCACACCACCTCGATCAGACGGTCCCGGGACACCACACGGTTGGCGTGGAGCACCAGTTCGCCCAGAAGCGCCCGCTCCTTCGGGGCGCCCAAATCGACCCGGCGCCCGCCGTCGACCACCTCCAGGGAGCCCAGGACCCGAAACTCCACACACCCTCCGAACGCCCGGCCGGAGCCAACATCGTGTCATGCCCGCGCCGCGGTGAACGCGCCGTGCGCGCGAGCAGCAGAATGGAGGGATGGCCACGGCGGCGGCGGGGCGAGACCAGACCGCGTCCACGAGCGCGCGAGTCACGGCGATCCTCCTCTTCGCCATGGTCGTGGCGGCCTGCGGGTCAGACAACGATGACGCGGACGGAAAGTCGGGGTCGGGCGAGGCGTGGCGATCGGTCGCCGTCGCTCCACTCGGCGGTCGCTTCCTGGCGGCGGTCGCGTGGACCGGCCGAGAGATGCTCGTCTGGGGCGGCGACAGCTGCGAAGGCGCGTGCGATCCTGCCGCGCTGCGTACCCACGCCGACGGCGCCGCCTACGATCCCTTGGCCGACCGGTGGAGGTCGCTCCCCGTGTCCCCACTCTCACCTCGGTTCGGCTCGCTCGTCGCCTGGACGGAGCGCGAGGTCGTCATCTGGGGTGGCAGCGCCGGGGACGACTTCCTGGCCGACGGCGCGGCGTACGACCCCGACACCAACTCCTGGCGGCTCCTGGCGCCATCTCCCCTCACCGCCCGCTTCGGCGTGCCTCCCGGGACCGTCGCCCAGGTACCGGGGGTCTGGACGGGCAAGGAACTGTTGGTCTGGGGTCAGGGCGCGGGCGTCGAAGACCCAGAGCCGGCACTTCCCCAGGGCGCGGGGTACGAGCCCGGCGCCGACATCTGGCGCCTCCTCCCAACGGCGCCCGCTCTGCCTCGGATCGTGGATCCGGTGTGGACGGGCAAGGAGATGGTCGTGTGGGGCGGCCAGTCGGGGCGGCAGTACTTCGACGACGGCGCCGCCTATGCAATTGGGCCGGAGGGCAATTGGGCCGGAGGACTTGCGCGGTCCGCGAGATTGTTTGGGCGCGGCGTAGCTTGACGCCGCGCTGGTCTTGTTCAGCTCATGCGGCGGCGGCCCAGGCGTCGGGGAAGTGGTGGTCGTGCACGG
>JBOGIC010000794.1:0-2968 GCA_050744985.1 Acidimicrobiales bacterium | reverse complement strand
ACCGCGTCGACGAAGGCGCGGCGGTGCGCGTGCAGGGTGAGATCGAACGCCAGCGCGTCGTCGCCGGCCCGCAGGCGGCCGACTTCGTCGGCGAGTTGGGTGATGGTGGTCTGGTCGCCGACGCCCTCGAGCGCCGCCAGAGCGAGGCAGAGGCTGGCGTAGGTCTGCGGGGAGAAGCAACGGCGCGACTGGGTGGCGGTGCGGGCCGGCCGGTACTGCGACACGACCGCCGGCCGGCGAAGCAACCGGGCGCACGTGGCGCCGACGTCGACCCGCCAGTGGCACAGACGACGGAACTCGTTGCGGAGGGGCTCCTCGAAGCGGCGCACGAGCGCGAGCGCGCCGGCGTGGGGATAGCGCGACGTGACCAGCCCGTGGGTGACCAGAGTGCGCGCGGCGACCTGGAACTCGGGCAGCTCGGTGGCCGGATCGAGCTGGGCGGCGACCCGGGCCAGCGTCACGGCCGGTACACCTCGAGCTCGATCCCTCGCAGCGTGAGGGAACCGGCGGCCGTCGTGATGCGCGTGATGTCGTCGGCCGTCGCGACGATCATCCGCACGCCTTCGGCCTCGACTTCCACCTTGAAGTCGCCGACGAGAGGCCGTTGGTGCAAGGCGCGGTCGAGGAGCTCGAGCAGGAGTGCGAACTCACCCGGCGTCAACTGCCGGCCCGCGACCGGACGAGCCGTGAGCCGCGCCGCCGCTTCGACGCGCGCCGCCCGCCGCTCGCGGTGCTGCGCGGCGAGGCGCTGCTTGGCCTCCCGGTAGTCGAGCGCAGGCGTCGGGGGTGGAGGAGGGGCGCGGCGCCCGTACTCGCGGATCGTGACGGGCACCTGGACGGGTGCGGCATCCCACCAGCTGGCCGTGGCGGGCGTGCGGTCGGGGTCGGGGTCCTCCTGACCGAGGTGGTGCGGCGCGGCCAGGCCGAACGCCGCGTCGAAGAGCCGGTGTGCCTCCTGCGGTTCCGACCGGGCGAACCAGCGGGCGAGGTGGAGCAGCTCCGACGCCCGGGTGATGGGGCGCGTGGCGCTCTCGGTCAGCCGGCGCAGGAACGCCATCAGGTCGCGGATGGCCGTGGTCGTGGCCGCCGCGAGCTCGTCGGCCCCCGTGGCGCCACCGCCGGGGCCGGTGCGGAACCAACCGGCGAGGCCGGCCCAGCGGTCGCGCCAACGAGGCGCCAGGTCGTCGTCGGCGAATAGCCCGGCCGAGTCGTCGCCCGCCGCCGCCATCGTGGCGAGGCGGTCGACCCCTCGCCGTTCGACCGCCGCCACCTGACTGGCGATCTGGATGCGGTACCGGAACAGGTCGTCGAGGAACTGCTGCAGGTAATCGATCAGGAGGTGCTTGTAGGCGAGGAACCGCTCCGGGGCGAGCTCGTGCTCCCGCCGAAGCTCGGCCATCGTGGCATGGAAGTCACGGGCGTTGGCGGCGAGGTCGCGGAGGGCGCCGTCGAGGTCGCGGAGGCGGAGGTAGGCACCCGTGGCGTCGCCCTCGTCGAGGGCCGCGGCGAGCGCGTCGAGGTTTTCGCGGATGTCCCGGAACAGCGCCCGCTGCAGCGAACCGGCGTGTTCGGCGGCACCGAGCACCCGGAGCACGGCCTCGTGGGCGGCGTGCCCAGCCGGCGTCAACTGCCACAGCTCACGGCGGCGGCGGAAGTCTTCCAGCCGGGCGACCCGGCTCGTGTCCTGGGTCCAGGTGATCGCGCCCCAGTCTTTGAGCTGCTCCAACCCGGAGGTGAGGGTGCCCGTGTCGAAGCCGTGCTGGGTGAGCTCGCGAGCGATCTCCTCGGTGCGCACGAGGACCTGGTAGCGGTCCTTGGCGTTCGCCAGCACCGACAGCACGGCGGCGTACAGCGGCGCGCTGGGCTCGGTCGCCGCCTTGAGCACCTGGAGCTGGGCACGCTCGTCCGCGTCGAGGGGTCGTTGGATCAGCGGCGCCCGCCCGCTCCCACCGTCGCTCTCGGCCATGGCACCGATCGTACGAGCAGGGTGTGACAGCCTCGCGGACCCCATCCCCCAACGGCGGCAGCGGCACGGGTAGGGTCAGCGTGCTTCCCCCCGAGATGAAGTGGGGAGGTCCATGGCGACAACGGCCCGGTTGATGACGGTGGGCGGTCCGGCGGGCATGGCGGCGACCGCGCTGGCGGGATGGGATGACGACCGCCTGGTTGCCCTGCTCGAGGCTCGCCCCGACCTTGCCAGCCCGGCGCCTCGCTCGCTGGGCGCACTGGCGGAGCGGGTCGCGGGGGTAACGAGCGTTCGGGTCGCGCTCGGCCGTCTCGACCGCGGCGCGCTGCAGGTACTGGAGGCGATGGGTCTGCTCGCGCCGCCGGTGCCGGTCGAGCGTCTGGCGGCCGTGCTGGCCCCCGGCGTCGGCCCGGCCGACCTGGATCGCCCGCTGGCCGTACTCGAACGCTTCGCCCTCGTCTTCCGTGACGGCAAGGGGTTGACCCCGAACCCCGGCCTGGCGCCGCTGCTGCGCCGGGCCGGCCTGGGGCCGCCGCTCGACGGCGTGCTCCGTGCCCAGCCCGCCTCCCAACTGGCCGAGGTCTGCCGCCGTCTCGGGGTCAAACCGGGTGCGAACAAGGCGGCGAGCGTCGCCGCGATCGCGGCCCTCGTCGGCGACCCCGCGTCCGTACGCCGCTCGCTGGAGGCGGCGCCGGCGGGAACCGTCGAGCTGGCCGAGAAGGCGGCCCGCGGGTCGGAGGTGGTCGTCCACGCCGGCGCATACGCGCCGGATGACCGCACCCCCGCGGGTTGGCTCATGCGCCGTGGGCTCCTGGCGGTGGCCGATTGGTACCACCTCGTCATGCCCGGGGAGGTGGGCCTGGCCCTGCGGGTGGCGGCGGACGTGATGAAGGCGCTCGAGGGCTGGGCCGAGCAGCCGCCCAAGCGGCTCAAGGACGGTGGGGTCGGTGTGCGCGACCTGCGGCGCACGGCCAAGGCCATCGAGCGCACCGAGCGGGACAC
>JBOGIC010000793.1:0-3409 GCA_050744985.1 Acidimicrobiales bacterium | reverse complement strand
ACCTGGGCCGCAGCCCCCACGTACGACCCGCGGCCAACGTTTAGTCGGTGATATCGACTCGAACCTCGAGCTGATCGACCCTCAGGCGCAACTTGACCGGAACGCGGCCCTACTAGAGGTGCACAGTCGACTCGCCCTCGTCGAAGCTGATGTCGGCGAAGTTCAACGAGCCGATCTGGGCGGCATCGATTAGCTCGGCAGCCACCACATGATCGACGACCAAGACGACTTTCGCCCTGCGCAGCGGAGGAGTAGCCGTTGGACGCCTCCGACGACACGCCCGACAGCCCGGCGACGAGCACGGGGAGGCGCTGGTCGGCCCTCGTGTCGTTCCCGAGCTGGCCGTAACAAGGCCCTACCCGGTCCGACCCAGCGATCCCCGGCGTCTACTTGTTGCCCTGCACTCGGTCCTCGAAGAGCTGCGCTTGCTCACCAGCCACGGCATGGACTCGTCGGCATCCCGTTCGCCAGCACCCTCGTGGGCCAGCCCACCGTGGCCCGCCAGCGACGCAGGGGATCGTCGCCGCCCTGGACCCGCGCATCGCCACCCGTCCCTCTCGACAATGTGGCCACCGCCGCCCTCATCGCCGCCGCCTCGTTGGGCAAGGACCTCGTCGACGACGCCCGCGCCAAGGGGGTAGCCGCCGTGATGAGCAGGGACCGACGATGCAGCCTGCACAGCCGCGACAGGTGCGTCCTCAGCCATCACTGCCGGATCGTGTTCATGCCGCGTTTGCCGGCCGATGCCCAGACAGCGCGGCCGGGAACATCGGGTACACGCTGGGAAGCCCGATCCCGGTGTCCCGTGCGGCGACGGAAGAATGCGTCGGCTTCGAGGCCTCCCCATCGCCCAAGCGATCCCTCCGCACCGCCCGCCGTCGGGTGGGGCCGCACGACCAGTCAACGTCGTCGGGTGGCCCCTGCATCCTCGAGGAGCGTGCCGTTCAGCAGGGGTGCTCCGCCCGGGTATGATGACTAGCGCAGACCAAGGTGATCCGTAAGAGCCCGAGCCCCGGGCCTCGTGCCCGGTGGCGATGCGGCGAAGACGTAGCAACTGTCAACAAAGGCGGAGGGACGCATGGCTACGGTTGAAGAGATCGCTGCGCTGAGGTGCTTCCAGCAGGGTCGTCCGAACGGATTGATAACTATTCATCAGTGCCGCGGGGTGAAGCCCGATGCCGCGGCTGACGTGACGAACGACGACCTGACGAGCGACTGAAACGTCGCGCGCACCGGCGGCAAGATTGCGAGTATGATGGCGCGTCCACGTTCTGAGCGCAAGCGCTCATCAGGCTGGTTGTCGCTGGTCGACATTTTGCAGTGGAGGGCCGACCAGCACGGCAGTGACCTTCTATACACCTTCCTCGCCGACGGTGAATACGAGGAACAACAACTGACATATGCCGTACTCGAGCGTCGCGCTCGGTCCATTGCCGCTGAGCTGCAGCAGAGAGGAGCCCAGGGGAAGTGCACAGCCCTCCTCTATCCCGCGGGACTGGATTACATCGTCGGCTTCCTCGGCTGCTTGTATTCGGGATCGATTGCGGTGCCCATGTACCCGCCGAGACGGGGCCAGCTCGATCAGCGTACCCGTGCCATCCTTGCCGGGGCCCAGCCCGAATTCGTCCTCACAACCAGCGCGGTCCACGCCAAGGCCGCGGCCGCAATCGAGGTGCCCCATAGGGACTCGATGCAGTGGATCGTCGCCGATGACACCACGTTCGACGATCGGAGTGCGGAGGACTGGAAGGACCCCCATATAGGGCCTGACGCCCTCGCGTTCCTCCAGTACACCTCAGGGTCCACATCGGCGCCGAAAGGCGTCGCGATCAGCCATGGAAACCTTGTGAGCAACCTCGCTTCGCAAGCATGCTTCGGGAGCGACGCCTCGAGCGTTGCCGTGTCATGGCTGCCGCTCTACCACGACATGGGCCTGATCGGCGGCGTGCTCCAACCGCTGTTCTATGGATTTCCGATCGTTTTGATGGCCCCCAGTCGGTTCGTCGAGCGGCCGGCGCGATGGCTGCAGGCGATCTCCCGTTACCAGGCGACTGTAAGCGTCGGCCCGAACTCCGCGTACGACCTCTGCGTACGCCAGGTGGGCGAGGAGCAGCGGGCCGGACTCGACCTTCGCAGTTGGCAGCGCGCGTTGAACGGCTCGGAGCCCGTCCGAGCCGACAGCCAGGCGCGCTTCGCCGAGGCCTTCGGTCCCTGCGGTTTCCGGGCGGAAGCGTTCTGTCCGTGTTACGGCATGGCAGAGGCCACGCTCGTCGTTTCCGCGAGCCGCGGACCGCGTGGGCCGACCGTGTGGTCGGTCGACAGCGCCGCGCTCCAGGCGGGACGGGTGGCCACAGCCGCGCCTTCCGACGCGTCCGCTCACCTGCTGGTCGGCACCGGGCCGCCGGCACCGGGTGTCGAGGTCGCCATCGTCGACCCGGTGACCACCGTGAGATGTGAGCCTGACCAGGTCGGCGAGATCTGGGTCTCGGGCGACGGCGTCGCCAAGGGGTACTGGAACGCGCCGCAGGAAACGGAGCGCGCCTTCAATGCCCACATCGCCGACAATGGCGCGGGCCCGTTCCTCCGCACGGGCGACCTGGGCGTTCTCCGAGACGGCGAGCTGTTCGTCACCGGCCGACTCAGCGACATGCTCATCATCCGGGGCCGAAATCACTACCCCCAGGACATCGAGGCGACCGCGGGTCGGTGTCACCCCGCCCTGCAGCCGGACGGCAGCGTCGCGTTCGCCGTGGACTCCGGCGCCGGCGAGCAACTCGTGGTCGTCCAAGAGGTGGCCCGTAGCCATGTACGCCACCTCGACGTCGACGATGCCCTCGGCAGCATCCGGCACCGGCTGGCCGAGGACCACGAGCTCCAACCGCATGCGGTCGTGCTCGTGAAGCCGTTCTCCGTGCCGCGCACGTCCAGTGGCAAGATCGGGCGGCGGGCAACTCGAGACCTGTATGTCCGCGGCGAGCTGCGAACGCTCGCCGTCTGGACGGCTCCCGACCCGATGCCGCCAGCGCGCCAGCGCGGGGCCACGGAGGCCGACTTGGGGGTCGCCGAGCTGGAGGAGTGGTTGCGGTCGAGAATCGCCATCCGGCTTGGCGTCGACCTTGCCACCGTCGACGTACGCCAACCCTTCACGTACTACGGCCTCGACTCCATCCAAGCGGTGAACATCGCCGAGGAGCTTAGCGATCGGCTGGGTCGACGCGTGTCGGCCACGATCGCGTGGGACTACCCGACGATCGCCGGCGTCGCGCGCCATCTTGTGGACGGGACGGGCGGCCCTTCCTTCGCCCCGCGGGCGGGCGCGCCCGGTACCGATGAGCCCATCGCCATCGTCGGCATGGCCTGTCGCTTTCCCGGCGGGGCCGACACCGTCGAGGGCTACTGGGACCTGCTG
>JBOGIC010000792.1:0-1672 GCA_050744985.1 Acidimicrobiales bacterium | reverse complement strand
GGCGCGGCCGCCGCGATCGCGCTGGCCACGGGCGGGGCGCTGCAACGCCTCTTCGCCCGCTCGACGTTCGGGTACGACGGCCTCGAGTACGACGGCGCCCTCGAACCGCTGACTCCCAACGGCCGCTTCTACGTGGTCACGAAGAACCTGATCGACCCGCGCGTCGACGAGGCCGGATGGCGACTCGACATCGCGGGAATGGTCGAGCGGCCGCAGCGGTACGACTTCGCCGCCATCCGGTCCCTGCCGCCGGTCGTGCAGGAGACCACGTTGTGCTGCATCAGCAACCCGGTCGGCGGCGGCCTCATGAGCAACGCCAGGTGGACGGGTGTGCCGCTACCCGTACTCCTCGAGCGGGCGGGGGCGCGCGCCGGGGTTCGCGAGGTCGTCGTGCGGGGGGTCGACGGCTACGTCGACACGTTCCCCATCGAGAAGGCCATGGAGCCGACCACGCTGGTCGCCTACGCGATGAACGGTGCGCCGCTCCCGGCCCGCCACGGGTACCCGGTGCGCATCATCGTCCCCGGCCTGTACGGCGAGAAGCACGTCAAGTGGGTGGACCGCATCGAGCTGTCGGCCACCGACGAGAAGGGCTACTACGAGCGCGCCGGTTGGGGGCCGGACTTCGTGGTGCAGACGCAGTCCCGGTTCACGACGCCCGACTTCGGGCGGGCCCTCCCGATGGCGCCCACGACGATCACCGGCACGGCGTTCGCCGGCGACCGCGGCGTGAGCCGGGTCGAGGTGAGCACCGACGCCGGCACGACATGGGCCCCCGCCGCCCTCACCTATACGGGCACGGCGCTGACGTGGAGCCTGTGGCGGTTCGACTGGACGCCCGACCGGCCCGGCGAGCACCGCCTCGCCGTCCGGGCTTACGACGGCGCCGGCCAATTGCAGGTCGAGAAGGACCGCAGGAGCGGGCCGGAAGGAGCCACCGGCTACCACCGGGTCACGGCTCGCGTGCGGTAGCGCCGGCCGCCGGCGGCCGGCCTACGACTGGGAGTTCGGGACCAGCCGGTAGGTCGATTGGTCGATGCGGGACATCGAGCCTCGGTCGCCGTAGACGAGGCCGGTGGCGAAGTCGACGGCCCGCCTGGCCACCTCGGGCTCGGCGTCGCGCACGGACATTTCGACGACCCTGCCGCTCCGGTACACGTCGCCGACCTCGGCGACGTCGTTGAACGTGCTGATGTCGACAGTGTGCGGTCCGGAGCCGGTCATGTCGTGCGTCTCCGGGCCCAAGCGACGAGGACCACCGCCGTGACCAGCATCCCGGCGTAGGCGGCGCCGAGCCAGCCGAAGCCAAGCAGGTACCGGCGCTGAAGGTCCTGCTCTTCCCGCTGGTACCCGATCGACAGGAGAACGGCGGCCGACACCGCGGCGGCCACCGCCGCGACGGAGAGGAGCCAGTGAAACCAGCGGAGGACCGACTTCGCTGGATCGCGGCGTACCGCCATCACGGGGCTGGGCGGTGGTTCAGCCACCGGCGGAGGCCGGCGGCGTTGGAGTGGATGCCGTTGAGGATCTCGACGCGGTCGTGCGTGGCGCCGTACCGGGCTTCGAGGGCGGCGTCGATGTCGTCCCCGGTCCGCCAGGCCTGCTCGGCCACCGCCGCCCACTCGCGCAGGGCGTCGCCCGCCTCGGCCAGCACGTCGGCGGGCGGGTCGGG
>JBOGIC010000791.1:0-2147 GCA_050744985.1 Acidimicrobiales bacterium | reverse complement strand
AGCGCCATGATGTCCACGCCGGTGCGGTCGTCCCCGGCGAGGATCGCCCGCTCCAGGGGCGCCGCGCCGCGCCAGCGCGGGAGCGGCGAGAAGTGGAGGTTGACCATGGGCAGCACGGCCAGCACGTGCGGGCGGATGAGGCGGCCGTAGGCCACCACGACACCCAACTCGGCGCCGGCGGTGAGGACGACGTCGACCCGGTCGGTGACCGGGATGCCGAGCTCGGTGGCGGCCGCCTTCACCGGGCTGGGGAGCAGCGCGCCGCCCCGGCCTCGTTTGCGGTCGGGTTGCGACACCACCAGGGTGACGTCGTGGCCGGCGTCCACGAGCGCCCGCAGCGGTGAAACGGCGATCTCGGGCGAGCCGAGGTAGGCGAGCCTCAGGCGCGTTCCTGCGGGCGCGGACCCCGGTTGTCGCTGTCGAGTGAGAGCCCGAGGGTGCGGTTGCGCAGCGCCTTCATGGCCTGCTTGCGCTGGCCCTTGTCGAGCCGCTGGAGCAGCAGGACCCCGTCGAGGTGGTCGACCTCGTGCTGGAAGATACGCGCGAGTAACTCGTCGGCGTCGATGGCGACGTCGTTGCCGTCGAGGTCCCACCCCGTGAGGTGCACTTCGGCGGCGCGCACGATCGGCCACGACAGTCCGGGCACCGACAGGCAGCCTTCCTCGTACTCCCACTCCCCCGAGCGCTCGGCGATACGGGGATTGACGACCGTGAAGGGGCCGTCGCCGGCGTCGTAGACGAACATCCGCTTCTGCACGCCAATCTGCGGGGCGGCCAGGCCGACACCGGGCGCGTCGTACATCGTGTCGATCATGTCGTGGGCGAGGCGCACCAGGTCGGCGTCGATCCGGGTGACTTCCTCAGCGGGCGTGCGCAACACTGGGTCGCCGAAGACCCGGATGTCGTAGGGGGCCATTCGGTTCAACGTTACCCGCTGGGCAATCCCATCTCGTGGCGAACATCGTCGCCCACATGGGTCACCCGGGACGTGTTGCAGTGGCCGTCGCCGAGGTGGTCGTGCGACCGGTGGGGCCGGGCCCGGCCGTCCGCCACGGGCGTCGAGAAGCGCACCTTCGAGTATGGGAGGTCCTCACAACGGGCCAGCGGGCCGCCGTAGTACTCGGTCCACATGATCGACCACGCGCCCATCCGGCCCCACTGCGCCGGCGCCAGGATGCGCCCGAACTCCTCGCCCTCGACGAAGGCGCCCCACACGATCGTGCCGGCATCCTCGTCGACCACCTGGACGGCGAGGCGGTAGGCCTGGCCCGCTTCCCAGTAGTAGGGGATGCGACAGCTCCAACCCTCGCCCTCGCCGCCGAAGCGCTGGTACGCCGGACCGTCGGCGCCGAGCGTGTTCCAGAACGAGAAGATCGCCATCTTGCCGAGGCTGCCGTCGACGCGGTTGCCCTTCGTCTGCAGCCCGATGTACCCGCCCTCGCCGTTCTCGGTGCGGAACTGGTGGGCCCAGAAGTAGGTGGTATCGGGTCCGGGGTCGATCTCGGGCACGAGCACGTGCTCGAGCGACGAGAAGCCCTTCTCGGCCCACGACCAGTCGGTGTAGGTACCGCGCGGGTTCAGCCGTCGCTGCCGGAACACTCCCGCGACCGTACGCGAACCGATTCGTTCTTGTAAGCAGTCGTGTCGGCGGTCGGTCTACAGATCCTCGACGAGGAACCCCGCGGCCCCGAACAGGCCGCCGCCCAGGTCCCCGACGGCGTCGATGATCAGCTTGAGGGCGAGGGCGAGGTCCTCGGAGTCCTCCTCGATGAGCGAGGAGGTCAGGAACGAGAAGGCGTTGGACCACGGGTTGAGAAAGCCGGACACCAGCTCGAGGTCCTCGCTCGCGCCCAGGTCGCCCTCTCCGATGGCGAAGCCGGCGGCCGTCAAGGCGAAGAGGATGTTCACGGCGCCGGCGAGGCTCAGGATGATCTTGGTGACGAGGTTGAGGCTCTTCCGCTCCTCCGGGTCGGCGCGGGCGATGGCGAAGCCGACCAGGGTGATGAGCGGGTAGGCGTAGCCCGTGATCCACGAGGCGAACTCGAAGTCCGCGGCCGTGTCGCCGCTGTTGACCGGCGAGAAGGGGACGCCGCTTTCGCTCGGCCAGCTGAACGTCGTGATAATCAGCGGCCCGACGACCTCGAAGG
>JBOGIC010000790.1:0-5054 GCA_050744985.1 Acidimicrobiales bacterium | reverse complement strand
CGAGGGCGGCGCGCGGGTTGGCCGCCAGCTCCCGTCCCTTGCGGCTCCGTGTGTCGGTGTAGAAGACGAAGCCTCGGTCGTCGAGGCCTCGGAGGATCACCGCTCGGGCCGATGGGCGCCCGTCCGGCGTAGCGGTGGCGACGATCGCCGTGTCGTAGCCGAGGATGCCGGCGGCGCGGGCCTCGTCGATCCATGCCTGTACCCGCTGAATGGGTTCGTCCACGGCGTCACTATTGTCGGCCGCCATGAGCCGGATCGACCGAGTCCGCCGCCAGATGCAGGATGCGGGCGTCGACGTGCTGTTGCTCTCCCTCGGCGCCGACCTGCCCTGGCTCACCGGCTACGAGGCGATGCCGCTCGAGCGCCTGACCATGCTCGTCCTGCCCGCCGATCCCAACGCCAGGGCCACGCTCGTGGTGCCGCGCCTGGAGGCACCGCGGGTCGAGGCCCGGCCCGACGTGTTCGCCATCCACCCGTGGGACGAGACCGACGACCCGATCGCCATCGTCGCCGGGCTCGTCGGCCCCGGCCTGCGTGGCCCGAACGCCGCCGCGGCGAGGACCGTCGCCATCGCCGACCGGACGTGGGCGACGTTCGTGCTGCGCTTGCAGGAGGCGCTTCCCGGCGCCGCGTGGCGACCGGCGTCGGAGGTGACCGCGCCGCTGCGTGCCGTGAAGGACGCGGAGGAAGTCGAGGCGCTCCGGCAAGCCGCGGCCGCCGCCGACCGGGTGGCGGCCCAGTTGCTCGCGGGCGAGATCGCGCTTATCGGGCGGACCGAGGCCGAGGTCTCACGCGAGATCGGCGAACGGCTCGTGGCCGAGGGCCACCAGCGCGTGAACTTCGCCATCGTCGGGTCGGGCCCCAACTCGGCCAGCCCGCACCACGACGCCGGCCCGCGCCGCATCCAGGCGGGCGAAGCCGTCGTCTGCGACCTCGGCGGCACCCGGGACGGCTACTGCTCCGACATCACCCGCACCGTCTTCACCGGCGCGCCGCCCGCTGAGTTCGTCGAGGTCTACGAGGTGGTGCGCGCCGCCCAGGCCGCGGGCGTGACCGCCGCCCGGCCCGGCACGAGCGGAGAGGCGGTCGACGGCGTGGCCCGCTCGATCATCACCGACGCCGGCTACGGAGCGCACTTCATCCACCGCACAGGCCACGGGATCGGGCGCGAGGAACACGAGGACCCCTACCTGGTCAGCGGCAACCGCGAGCCCCTCGCCCCCGGGCATGCCTTCTCGGTCGAGCCCGGCGTGTACCTGCCGGGACGCTTCGGCGTGCGGATCGAGGACATCGTGGTCGTGGGGCCCGACGGCCCCGAGGCGCTCAACCGGGCCGACCATCGCCTCACCGTCGTCGAGGCGTAGGAGCCGGGTGGACCTCGGCATCCGCGACAGGGTCGCGCTCGTCACCGCCGCCTCTCGCGGGCTGGGCCGCGCGACCGCCGAGGCGCTGGCCCGGGAAGGCGCGAAGGTGGCCATCTGCGCCCGGCAGCCCGATGCCCTCGCCGATGCGGGACGGGCGCTGGCTCAACACAGCGACGTCCTCGCCGTGACGGCGGACGTCACGAACCCCGGCGCGCCGGCGGCCCTCGTGGCCGCAACCGTCGAACGCTTCGGCCGCCTCGACATCCTGGTGGCCAACGCCGGAGGTCCCCCGGCGGCGCGGGCCCTCGACGTGGACGACGCTGCCATCGAGGCGGCGGTCAACGCCAACCTGCTCAGCTCGGTGCGCTTGGTGCGGGCAGCCGTCCCGCACATGCGAGCCGGCGGCTGGGGTCGGATCTGCCTGATCACGTCCTCGGCCATCAAGCAGCCGATCCCGACCCTGGCCCTGTCGAACACAGCCCGCACCGGGCTTTGGGCCTGGGCCAAGACGGCGGCGGCAGACCTCTCCGCCGATGGCATAACCCTGAACACCGTCTGCCCCGGCTATCACGCGACAGAGCGGTACCGCGAGCTCCATGAGACCGTCGCCGCGCGTCCGCTGGGCGACCCGGAGGACTTCGGGAAGGTGGTGGCGTTCGTGTGCTCCCAGCCGGCCGCGTTCATCAACGGGGCGGTCCTGCTGGTGGACGGCGGAGCCTATGCCGGGTTGTCGTAGCGGCGGCGCGGCCGGCGCGTCTCGGTACGACGCTCAGGGGCCCGCTCACCCTTGCCCGCAGACTGCTCCCAGATCATGACGACCAAGTCGACCTGGTGCAGGCGCTTGCGGAACCGCCGGATCGTTCGCCACTGCTGGATGTGGGGCCTCGCCCACATCCCGCCGGCCAGCACGAAGCCGCACACGAGCACGCACGTCGCGGCCTGGATCAGCAACATCACCTCGGAAGTATCGGCCGATCGGCCCCAGCCCTTGAGCGCGGCCGCCCACATTCGGCGACCGGCTCACCCTCGAGGGTGGGCGCACGGGCCAGGGGTATGCGGTCGGGTTCGAGGCAGGTGCGTGCTGGGCCGCCCGACTGGGCCGGTCTCTCGAGGAGCAGAACCAAAGTGGCTGAGAATGCTCCACGAACCGCCACGGGTTAGTGTTAGTCAGCCGCCCTCAGCCGTTGCGCCACCTGAGCCAGCCGCTCGCGGAGAAGGCCGGCGGCCGCCTCGATCGACTGCTGCACGACGGCGCCGTCGAACGCCGAATGCTCGGGGCGCCAGTCCAACTCCTTCCCCGCGTCGCGTACAGCGATGTCTGCGTACCGCTCGAGGGCATGCCTCCCAAACGTCCCTGTCCGCTGGACCTGAAGGAACACCTCGTGCAGCAGGGCCTGGAAGACGAGCACCCGCCAGAGGACCGGCCTCCGCTGCGGGTGAAACCCACCGAACAGCTCGGTGACATCGGGGATCAACGTGTGCAAAGTCGAGTGCGGGTCCTCCCAGTCGGCGATGAACTCGCCGAAGCTCTTGCACCGGGGCACATCCTTCGATTCGGTGACCAACGCTTCGACGAGGACGTCGAGGGTCCCCTGGTACAAGCCCTGGCGCCCGTACGTCTCCGGCTGCGTGCGACGCAGCTTGTCCGCCCCTGGTTGACCGGGGTCGGCACGGTCGGGGTCGTACGGCAGCACCACGCCGCGCTGCGCCAACTTGAAGTCATCCGTGAACGAGTTGAAGCTCACCTTCAGGAGCTCGTACTGGAGCTGCAGGCCGGCGGCCAGGCTCAGGTCGATGGCTGTCAGCCGGCGCTGCAGGATCTTGAACGTCGTCGCGGGTGCCAGTAGGAAGAACGCCGTCGAACGGAAGTAGTACCCGGGCCGCGCCAACCACCCCGATCCGTCGGGCTGCAGATCGCCATTCTTGGCCGACCTTGAGAGGCTTCGGACACGCCCTTGGGCCCGTTCGACCAGCTCCACCGCTGCGAACAGCAGAGGCTCGCATTCCTGGTAGAGGCGTAGGCGTGCCCGGTACTCGTACTCCCGCCGGGCGTCGCGCGTGGCTCGCTCGTCTTCGAGCTCGCTGGATAGGTGGAGCCGCTGCCTCTCCAGCTCGTCCGCGACCTCGAGCTTGTGCCCTTCCAGCTGCGCCGCCGCCGCCTGCCGCTGCTGCTCGAGCTGGTCGTTGAGTCGGGCGAGCGCCGCCTGATTGCGGCGGTTGCCGACCTGGGAGATCATCGCGACGACCAGCGAACCGACTGCTGCAATGATTGCGACCACGATGGTTGCCGTCATGACCGAGCCTCCCCCGACAGACACGACATCACGCGGTCCACATTCGTCGCGCGACCCCGTCGCAAATGATCGCACCGAGAGGAGACCCCACCGTGGAGGGCGTTGACGGCCGTGGCCTTGTGTCGGTCGATGAGCTCACGTTCGGGTCCGGTGACCGAACGCTGGCCGGATCCATTGTTCGCCCCGCGGCCCCGTCTCCCGCTGCACCCGGTCTGCTCTTCGTCCACGGACTGAGGAGCACCCAGAACGGGTACCGGGATCGAGCGCAGGCGGCTGCGACCGCGCTCGGCGTCACCGGATTGACCTTCGACCTGAGTGGGCACGGACGGAGTACGGGAAACCTGGCCGAACTGCGCCCGGTCGACCACCTCGACGACATCGTCGCGGCCTGCGATATGTTGCTGGGCGCTGGCGTGGACGCCGAGCGAGTCGGGGTGTGCGCGGCCAGCTACGGGGCCTTCCTGTCGTGCCTGCTCGTCGCCCGGCGCAAGGTCCGCAGGCTGCTCCTGAGGGCACCCGGGCTCTACGGGGACGAGGTGCTCGGTGTGGCGTTGGCTCAGCCGCTCCGCTCAAGGACGCCGGCCGGCAGATCCGAGGCGCTCGAGGCCCTCGCCCAGTTCGACGGCGAGGTGATGATCCTCGAGTCCGAGCGAGATGAGCTCATAGACCATTCGATCATCCAGGCCTACCTCGCCGCCCGTCCCGACGCGCATCACGAGGTGCTCGCCGGAGCGACGCACGCCCTTTCTGAACCGGGTTGGCGGCAGGCGTTCTTAGACGCCATCGTGAAGTGGTTCGCGGCGATATGACGGCCGGCCCGTTCAAAATCTGACGCTGCCGTGGGCACGACCGGAGCCGTGACCATCGGATCGCTCATACATCTCGAACGAGGGCCTCCTTCGGACCTGCAAACTTCCATGGCGAAGGACGAGGTCCCCAGCATCTACGTTCGCGACGTGCTCGTTCCCCAACGACGGGCACCTCCGCTGGATGTCCTCGGTGCCAGCAGCACCTGGCTGCCGCGGCTCTCTTGTGAGGAGCTGCGTGGCGGGAGCCCTCTCTATCGTCGGTGGACCGCCCGAGGGGCAAGAGCGCCCGGGGCCGACGCATCATGGAGCGTCGTCGGTCACCGCTCGTGCTACTGCGGCTCGGGTAAAGAGACGGCACGGGTGACTTCGAGGCGCACACGGAAGTCGCGATCCCGCGAGAGGCCGGCGATGAGGTCTCGGCTCCGTTCCGGGCCGAGGTCGTTGAGGCCGCGAAGGGCCTTCCAGCGCACCCAGCCGTCGTCATCGGCGAGCGCCCGCTCGAGCAGCGGCCGCAACTCCTCACGGTCCGCGTCGGCCACGGCGTCGACCGTCGCCCGCCGCACGGCGCGGGACGAGTCGCCCAGCAG
>JBOGIC010000789.1:0-2779 GCA_050744985.1 Acidimicrobiales bacterium | reverse complement strand
GGGCCGCACGCGCCGCCCGCTGGTACCAGGTCACCGCCTCCTCGACCTGGCCGCCCCGCTCGTGCTGGCGGGCCACCTCACCGCTGACGGCCTCGAGGTCGGGGCCGTGGGCCTGCACGAGCGCGCTCGCGACCAGGCGATGGTTCCGGGCCCGCTCCGCCGGCCGCAGGGCGTCGTAGGCAACGTCGCGGATCCGACCGTGGGCGAAGTCGTAGGCGTCGGTTCCCTGCTCGCGGATCAGGCCGCGTCGCCACAGCTCGTCCAGGCTCACGACGAGGGTGACGTCGTCGAGCGACCCGGCGGCGGCCAGCACGCCGGCGGTGAACTGCCGGCCGACGGTCGCGGCCAGGCCGAGCAACACCCGGGCCGGTTCGGACACCTGCCGGAGGCGGGCGGTGATGACGGCCTGGAGGCGGGGGCTGACACCGGGCGCCGACCCCGGCCATCCCGCGCGAAGCGTCTCGACGATGAAGAGAGGATTGCCCTCGGTCTCGGCGTACAGGGCCTCGACGGCGGCCGCATCGAGCTCGTGGCGGGTGAGGAGGTGGGCCAGCGCCCCGGTCTCGGTCGGCGCCAGGCGACCGAGGACGATCTCCGACGCCCGGTCGAGAGCGTGCAGGCCGGTGAGGAGCGCGCCAAGAGGGTGGGCGTCGTCGAGGTCCTCACGACGGACCGTACCCACGACGAGCAGCGGTGGGCTGGGGTCGAGCCGAACGAGGTAGTGGATGACCTGGAGGCTCTGCTCGTCGCACCACTGGGCGTCGTCGGCAACCAGCAGGATCGGGTGCCCCGAGCGCTCCAGGGTGCCGGCGACGGCATCGAACAGCAGCCGGCGGTGCTCGGTCGGGTCCCCGGCGCGTGGCTCGGCGGGTCCGAGCTCGGGAAGGATCCGCGCCAGCTCGGCCCGGTCGCGCGCCGGCGCCCGCCGGAGACGGGTGGCGAGCGCGGGCGACCGCATCCACGACTGCACGACGCCGTAGCCGAGCTCACCCTCACTGGGGTACGAGCGCCCCACGGCCACGACGGCGCCCTGATGGGCGCACCACGTCGCCAGGTCCTCCACGAGGCGGGTCTTGCCGATGCCGGGCTCACCGCTCAGCATCACGAGCCGAGCCCGACCCCGCACCGCCTCCCGCCAGCATTCGGTGAGGCGCCGCCACTCGTCACCGCGTCCGACGGTGGCCGCGCCGCCGAACGGCGTGGCCTCCGCCGGCCGGTGTCCGGGACGCGTGAGCGCTGCGTAGGCCCGCCCTGTCTCCTCCGACGGCTCGACCCCCAGCTCCCGGCGCAGCGTGGACACGCACTCGTGGTAGGTCCGTACCGCCGAGGCCCGGTCGCCCGCCGCGTCGTGAATGCGCATCAGCAGGCGGTAGGTGTCCTCGCGTACGGGGTCGAGCCGCTGGAGCTCCCGCCCGAGGCGCAGCGCCTCGCCGTGGTCACGCCGGCCGGCGAGGAGCCCGGCCACCCGACGCAGGGCCCAGAGATACCGGTCGCGGAACCGCCCGCGCTCCTCGAGGAGCCACTCGTCGTAGTTGCCGTCGAGCAGGTCGCCGCCGTACAGGTCGACGGCCTCGCCGAGGGCGGCGAGCTCGGCGTCGCCGGCGGGGTCGGCCGCCGCGGCCCGGGCCAGGGCGGCGTCGAAGGCGGACGCGTCGGTCCAGCAGGCGCCGTCGCCGTGCCAGCGCAGGGTCTGCGGCGTCACCTCCAGGTGGGGGGCGAGAGCAGGAGCGGCGCTGCGCAGGGTGTGGAGCAGGTGGCGCAGGTTCGTGCGGGCCTGGCCCTCGGTGGAGTCGGGCCACAGCATGAACGCCAGCCGCGGCCGCGACTGCGGCGCGCCGTCGTGCAGGAGAAGGTAGGCGAGGAGGCTGCGCGCCCGTGCCGAGTCGAGCGGCGGCATCGGCCCGCCGTCGACGCGGATGTCCAGCTCGCCGAACATCCGGATGCGCACGCCTCGGTCCGACGTCATGGATCGGGCCGGCTCTGGGCGGCGCGCCGGCTTGGAGGCATGCGCCTCCTCGGTCAACCGGTCAGCTGGGCCATGAACCCGGCCACGTCCCAATACGGGCGGTGGGAGCGGATCTGGCCGCCGGCGACATCGAAGACGGTGACGAACGGCGCGCTGACCGAGCGCCCCGTCGCCGGCAGGACCCCACCCGGGGTCATGAGCGGGCCACCGTGCACGCCGCGGTACGCGCCCTCCACCGCGACCATGCCCCCGTCCTCGAGCGTGTGCTCGACATCGAAGTGGGCGCCCGGGAATGCCGAGTCGAACCCGCCGAGGAAGGCACGGATCGCGTCCTTGCCGTCCATGCTGCCCATCGGCGAGCGGAAGTCGGCACCGTCGGCGATAAGGCTCACCGCGGTCTCGACATCACCCTCGCTCAGCGCCCGGAAGTAGCCCAGCGCCACGTCAGCCGCATCCCCCATCGCCTGCACCTCCGTCCGGTCGTCCGGGCACGATGCTGACAGATCCGGTGACCGTGCGCGCGTCGGTGACCGTCCCGCGGGCACGTCGGAAATGATCGGTTGCGGAAGCATTCGACGGGGACGAGACTGGGCCGAGAGCGGAGAGCGTCATTGGCGGAGGTCATCCGTCAACCAGATGCTTGCCGGGCAGCGAGGGGGCCGTACCCGCGTCGGCCCGAGAGCGAGGGGGGATCTCCATGCGCAAGCGACGGTTCGTTCTTGGTGTCGGCCTGGCGGTTTCGGCCCTGACGATGGCAGTCGCCACGGCGCCGAATCTGGGGAATGCCGCCGACCACTTCGATGCCCCGGGTTC
>JBOGIC010000788.1:0-2366 GCA_050744985.1 Acidimicrobiales bacterium | reverse complement strand
CTCGGGGCCGGTCTCGAGAACGTGGCCCTCTGGCACGAGCGGGACATCTCGCACTCGTCGGTCGAGCGCGTGATCCTGCCCGACTCGTCGTTGCTCGCCTACTACGTGCTGGTGAAGGCCCGTTCGGTCGTCGACGGCCTGGTGGTCAACGAGCGCCGCATGCTCGAGAACCTCGACCGTTCGCTCGGTCTCGTCTTCAGCCAGCCCGTGTTGCTGGCGCTGGTCGACGGGGGGATGACCCGTGACGGCGCGTACCGCGTCGTCCAGGAGGACGCCGCCCGCGCCTGGTCGGAGCAACGGCCGTTCCGGGCCGTGCTCGAGGCGGACGAGCGCATCACCGTCGACCGGGCTCGCCTCGACGAGGCCTTCAGCCTGTCCCGAGCCCTACGTCACAGGGGCGCCATCTTCGACGCCCTCGAGGAGATCGAGGAATCATGAGCCCGAGCCCGAGCCCGTTGCCACTCGTCCACCGGGGCAAGGTCCGCGACATCTACGACGCCGGCGACGGCCGCCTGCTCATGGTCACGTCCGACCGCATCTCGGCCTTCGACGTCGTCATGTTCGAGCCGATCCCCAACAAGGGAAGGGTGCTCACCGGCATGACGGCGTTCTGGCTCGAACAGGTCAGCGACATCGTGCCCAACCACCTCATCTCCACCGACGTCGCCGACCTCCCGGCGGAAGCCCGGCAGCTGGGCGACCTCGACGGCCGGGTGATGCTCGTGCGCAAGGCCGACATGCTGACGATCGAGTGCATCGTCCGGGGCTACGTCGCCGGTTCGGCGTGGAAGGAGTACCGCCAGTCGGGCACCGTCCACGGCATCGCCGTGCCGGCCGACCTCGAGGAGGCGGGCAAGCTCCCCGAGCCGCTGTTCACGCCGTCGACCAAGGCCGAGGTCGGGTTGCACGACGAGAACATCACGCCCGACGAGGCGGCGAAGATGGTCGGCGAGGACGTGTACGAGAAGGCCCGGGAGATCTCCCTCGCGGTGTACCAGCGGGCCGCCGACCACGCCGCCGAGCGGGGGATCATCGTCGCCGACACCAAGTTCGAACTGGGCTTCATCGACGGGGAGCTGGCGCTGTGCGACGAGGTGCTCACACCCGACTCGTCGCGGTTCTGGCCGGCCGGCGAGTGGGAGCCGGGGGCCACGCCCCCCTCGTTCGACAAGCAACCCCTGCGCGACTGGCTGGAGGCCAGCGGATGGGACAAGTCACCGCCACCCCCCTTCCTGCCCTACGAGGTGGTCCGGTCCACGCGCGACCGGTACCAGGAGGCCTACGAGCGCGTCACCGGGAGGCAGCTGTGAACTTCGCGGTGCTGGTGGAGGTACGGCCGCGCGAGGGGATCGCCGACCCGGAGGGGGCGACGATCGAACGGTCGCTGGGCGCCCTCGGCGTCGACGGTGTGTCCGGCGTGCGCGTCGGCAAGGCCATCCGCCTGACGGTCGAGGCGGAGGACGAGGCGGCGGCGCGGGAGCAGGTCGAGGACCTGTGCCGGCGCTTCCTCACCAACCCGGTGATCGAGGACGCCGACGTGCGCATCGAGTCATGAAGACGGCCCCATGAAGACAGCCACATGAAGACAGTTGGCATCGTGGTGTTCCCCGGGTCGAACTGCGAGCACGACGTCGCCGAGGCGGTGGCGACGGTCGGGGCCGCGTCGAGGCTCGTCTGGCACGGCGACGCATCCCTGGGCGACGTGGACGCCGTCGTCCTTCCGGGCGGGTTCGCCCACGGCGACTACCTGCGGCCGGGTGCAATCGCCCGGTTCAGCCCCGTGATGGCGGCGGTCGCGTCGTTTGCACAGGATGGCGGGCCCGTTGTCGGCATCTGCAACGGGTTCCAGGTGCTGACCGAGGCGGGGCTCCTGCCCGGCGCGCTACGTCAGAACCAGGGCCTCAAGTTCCTGTGTACGACGGTCTATACGCGCGTCGAATCAAGCCGGTCGGTGTTGACGCGATCGGTGGAACCGGGCACCGTGCTGGGTCTCCCGATCAACCATTTCTCGGGCGCGTATACGTGCCCGCCGGACACCCTCGCTGAACTTCGACACGACGACCGCGTGATCCTGCGCTACGTCGACAACCCGAACGGCTCGATCGACGACATCGCCGGCATCTGCTCAGCAGACGGCAATGTCGTGGGTCTGATGCCGCACCCCGAGCGCGCGTGTGACCCGCTGGGCTCGCAGGCTGGACTCCCTCTTTGGTCGAGCCTGTTGGGGGAAACCACTGCTTCCACCGGTGCGTCCAGCCGCGCGCACTGATGGAAGCAGCCGGCTTCAGGTGCTGTCGCCACCTCGGCGGATGCCGGCGGAGCGGAGCACCGAGGGGTCGACGCCGAGCTCGCGCCAGGCGCTGTAG
>JBOGIC010000787.1:0-6858 GCA_050744985.1 Acidimicrobiales bacterium | reverse complement strand
TCCTGCCAGCCGTTCAGCCGGGCCCGCAGCGAGAGGTCGCCGTTGAGGATGAAGTTGCCGGCCATCGCCGTCGAGCCGGACGCGTCGAAGTCGACATAGAGGCCGTAGACCGACGGGTCCGAACGGGCGAACCGGTTGGACGGGGCGTCGTACGACCAGAGCATGCCGGCGACGCTGACCAGGACCCGCGACCGGTCGGCGGTCGGCGCGAACTGCGTCGTACCCCCGGTGATCGGCAGCTCGCCGAGATCCTCTCGGATGACCACCGTCCCGGTCGCCAGGTCGATCTGGCGCATGTGGTCGGTCCAGCCCGAGCCCGCCTTCTTGGTCATCAGCAGGGCCGTGCCGTTGTTCGCCACCGCGATGAACGCCGGGCGCACGAGATCGCCCAGGTCCGGCACCGTGATGCGCCGCACCTCGCGCCGCTGCCGCAGGTCGACGACCGACACGTCGCTCCCGCCGAAGTTGGCGACGTACAGCGTCGTGCCGTCAGGGCTCAGGTCGAGGCCACGCGGGTGCGACCCGACCGGGATCGACGCTTCGATCGTGCGGGTCGCGAGCGCTACGACGTCGACCTGGTTGCGGCTGGGGATCGACGCGTACACGCGCTGGCCGGTGGGGTCCATGACCATCTCCCCCACCGGCGATTCGGCCCCCCAGATCGTCTCCTGGCCGCAGACCGAGAGCACTGACGCCACCGGCGGCGGGCCGCTGCAGGGCGGCGCCGGCGTGATCGCGTTCGTGGGCAGGAACATCACGCCGTCGTACGTCAACACCAGCAGGGTGGCGTTGTCCGGGGTGAGCACCATGCCCCCCTCGCCGCCGAGCACCCACTCGTCGAAGGGGATCGACCCGATGACCACGGCGCGCCCAATATCGACGACGTCGACCTGCTCCCCGCGGAGGCGGTAGGCGACGCGGCTGTCGGCGCTGATCGCCGCGCTGCCCGCGGCGTTCGGTGTCAACGTGGCCCAGCGGCGCAGGTGCCCGTCAAGGATCTCCTCGTCGGCGAGGATCGTCGAGCCGGTGCGGTCGATCGCAATCGAATCGAGGTTCGTGTCGATTGCGTGGCGGTCGGCGAAGGCTCCGTCCGAGGCCCGGTACGTCCATACCTCGCCCGGCGAGAGGTTCGCGATGCCGATGAGGATGCGCGACCGGTCGCCGCTCGCCACGAGGTCGGTACCGGTGAAGATGAGGCCGTGGGGAATGTCCGTGCGGGCGGTGAACGCGCCGGTCGCCAGATCGACCTCGTACAAGGGCTCCCACCCGCTCCCGCCGTCGTCGAGGGTCACCAGGGCCTTGCCGTTGTTGGCCACGGCGATCGAGCGGGGCGACTCGTTCAGCGCATCGACCGGCACGGTCAGGCGCCTCACCTCGCGCCGGAGCGCGACATCGACCACCGAGATGTCGTTCGCGCCGTAGTTCGCCACGTACAGAAAGCGGCCGTCCGCGCTCAGGTCGAGCGCGAGGGGCTGCGACCCCACGGGGATGGGCGCCTCGAGCTGCCGCGTAGCCAGCGACAGCACCTCCACCCGGTTGCGGCTCGGGTTGGTGATGTAGGCGCGGGTCCCGCTGGCGTCGAGCGCCGCGTGGCCCGGCCCGCCGCAGAAGTTCGTCACGGTCGACGGGCACGGTGGCAGTGGTGTGGCGCTCCCGACGGCGACGATGGTGAACCCGCTCTGGGTGGCGGAGACGAGCGTGGCCTCGTCGGGCGTGAGGGCGAGCGGCGATCCACCGGTGTACTCGGCGGCGCCGTCGTCCATGCCGATGGACCCGCTGGGGAGGTAGCGCGCCAGGTCGAGGACCTCGATCGTGCTCGCCTGCACGCGGTACCCCACCGTGCCCGCGCCGTTGACGGCCGCTCCCATCCCACCGGGATAGATGGACGCCCGTTGCACCATCGACTCGTCGATGACCATACGGCCGTCGATCAGGATCGTGGATCCCGTGCGGTCGAGCCCGATGCGGTTTGCGAAATTCTCGTATTCCTTGGCCGCGAAGGTGCCCGTCGCCGCGTCGTAGCGGACGATCGGGCTCCGCGACAGGTCGGTCTGGAGGATCCCGATCCGGGAGCGGTCACCGCTCGCCTCGATCCGGGCCCGGGTGATGAGGTTGCCGTCGCGCCAGAACGGCTTGGCCTCGCGCACCGTGTCGGTCGCCAGGTCGATCTCCAGCAATGGCGTCCCGTGCGGCTCCTGTTGCATCGTCGAGAGCAGGGCGACACCGTTGTTCGCCACCGCGATGCCGTACGGCCGGTGGTTCGACGGGCCCGCCGGCACGAGGATGCGGCGCACCTCGCGATGGGTCGCCACGTCCACAACCGACACGGTGTGGGCGCCGTTGTTGGCGACATACAGCGTGCGCCCGTCCGGGCTGAGGTCGATGCCCACCGGCCTCGACCCGACGGGGATCGGGTCCTCGAGCCGCCGGTCGGCCAGCCGCACCACTTCGACCTGGTTGCGCTCGGAGTTGGTGGCGTAGGCGCGCGTCCCGGACGGGTCGATGACGATCTCGCCGAGCGGCGCGCCGCACACCGGGACGAGGCTGCCGCTCGGCGCAGGAGCGACGCAGGCGGGCAACGGCGTCGCCGCGCTCACCGGCACGATGCTCAGGCCGGACGCCGTCAGCACCACGAGCGTCGAGTCGTCCGGAGTGATCGCGGCGCCGCCGGACGCGTTGCCCCGGCCCTCCGGCAACGCGATGGTCGCGGTGGCGAGGCCACGGTCGGCGTCGCCGACGGTGACGGAGGAGTCCTCGACCCAGTAGCCGGTCGTACCGGCGTGGTTGATCGTGCCGGGCGCTGCGGTGTCGAACGAGGCCTCCAGGACAAGGTCACGATCGAAGACGAACGCCTGGGTCAAGATCATCGAGCCCGTCCGGTCGAGGGCACCCCCTCTGAGCTCCGCTCGTGTGTGCTGCGCCGGCGTGAAGGTGTCGGTGGTGGCGCGGTACAGCGCCACGGTGCCGTTGTGGGACTGCTCGAACACCCCGATCGTCGACCGGTCGCCGCTGGGTCGAAGGTGGGTCGTCCACAGGTAGCCGCCGTCGATCGTCCGTTCGCGGGCGGCGCCCGTGCTCAAGTCGATTTGGTAGACGGGCGCGACGCTCCCCCCCGGCGTGCTCACGCTCACCAGGGCGGTCCCGTTGGCGGCGACGGCCACGGAGAATGGCGCCAGGCCGCCGTAGGGACCGGGCGGCACCGCGAGGCGCGCCACGTCGCGGCGCAGGGCCAGGTCGACGACCGAGAGGTCGTTCCCGCCGCTGTTGGCGACGTACAGCTTCGTGCCGTCGACGCTGAAGTCCAGGCCGCGTGGGCCACTCCCCACGGGGATCGGCGCCTCGAGCGTCCCCGTGGCCAGCACCACGACTTCGACGCGATCGCGGTCGGGGTTGGTGACATAGGCCCGCGCCCCGGCCGGGTCGATCACGACTTGGCCCAGCGGCCCTCCGCCGACGGCGACAACCCGGCCCGGGGGGTCCGAGGCCCTCGCGCCGCCCGCGACGAGCAGGAGCAGTGCACCCAGCACGAGTAATCCGGCCGCAAGGCCGAGTCGCCGCCTCATGTTCAAGCCCCCTGGTGCCGTCGACTCCCGTACGAGGTGATCGGCGCGCCTGGGGCGGGGCTTGAGGAGATCAGGTCTCCGAGCGGCTCCTGCGCTTGGCCGGAGCCTCGGCTGCCGGCTCCCCGCCGGCGGCCTTCTTCGCCGCGGCGCGCTTGCGGGCGGGCTTCTTCTCCTGCGCCGGCTCGGCCTCGGCGGCCGCCTTCCTGGCGCGGCGGGCCGCCTTCTTCACGGGCTCAGGCTCGGGCTCGGGCGCGGGTTCGACGGCGACGGCGGCGACGGCTGCGACGTTGCGGGAGCGCCGGGCCTTTGCCGGTGCGGGCTCGCCGGCCGGTTGCGCCCCGTCGGCCGGCCTTTCCGGCGCCGCCTTCTGGGTGCGGCGCGATCTGGCCGGCACCGGCGCAGCCTCGGGTTCGGCGGGCTTCTCCGCCTTCTTGGACCGGCGCGCCTTGGCCGGAGCAGGCGCCGGTGGGGCGGCCTCGGGCTCCACGACCCGAACGGCGTCGGCCGCCTTCTTGGCCCGGCGGGCTTTGGCCGGCTTCTCGGGCGCCACCTCGGGCTCCGGCGCGGGCGTTTCCTTGATCGCCTTCCGGCCACGCTTGGCGGGCTTGGGCGCGGGCTCCTCCGACGCGACTCCGGTGACGGGTGCCGGCTCCGGCTCGGCCGCCTTCGGGGCCCGGGCCTTGCGGCCGGCGCTGATCTCGGCCTCGACGGTCTCCTCGGTGGGCGTGCCGGCCACGCGGGCGAGCCCCGGCAGCGCCAACTCGATCCCGCGCCGCGGCGGGTCGAGGGCCTGCACGACGAACACGCGCGGCTCGCCCCGTTTCAGCACGGTCTTGGCGCTGCGCGGCGGAGGATCGCCCAGGGCGACCAGGGGCACGTAGCAACGGGCCCCGCCTGCCTTCACGAACGCGCCGTGCGACGTGAAGGTCTCCACGTCGCCCTCGACCTCGGTGCCCAGCGGGTGCTCGGCGATGAACTCGATGAACGGCAGCGGGTCGTTGATGGTGTCGGCCGGCTTCGCCCGCCGCCGCCGGGTGCGCTTGCCGCCCTTCGTGCCCTCACCGGGCTCCATCTCGTTCCCGCCGTCCGCCTCGTCCCTGTCCGGCGCGATGGCCTCCGCCGTGGCGGTGGCGATGGCGTCGGCGACCGGGCCGTCGGCGACGGGGGCCCGCTTGAGCGCCGCCTTCTCCGCCTTCTTCTGGGCGCGCATCACCTCCCGGCTGCGCGGGCCGCGCACCGGCGAGCGCGGCGTGAAGATCCATCCGACCCCCGGGACCGGCTTGCCCCCGATCAGGCGTCCCTCGTGGAACAGCCAGCGGTACTCGGCGTGGAACTCCTGGAACGAGTCGTTGGACAGCACCACGGCGTCGGTGCGGTCGGCGATGCGCAGGAGGAAGCCGTCGCCCCGCCCCACCGCTCCGGCCGGCGGGGACACGATCTCGCCCGCCGCCTCGGCCTGGTCGTACTCCTTGCGCTCCGACTCGTCGATCCGGTAGCCGAACGAGGCGTCGACGACGACGATCACCTGGTCGGTGGGATGTTCGACCATGAAGGCGCGTACTGCTTCGTCCAGCTGGGCCAGGCTCGGTATGGAACGACCCTCGGTCGCGATGTTGGAGCCGTCGACGACGACGTATCGAGTGGTCATGGACGCTGCCAGTCAACCACTCGGAAACGTGCGCGGGGGGAATGGTCGGCTTCATTACGCCCGCCCGCCTGCGTGGCCGAACTTGTCCCGCCTGCGTGGCCGAACGTTGTAACAGCGCCGATACTGGATGGGTGAGCAATCCGTGGGCGTACGCGCCCGCCGCGCCGCCGTCCCCCCCGCTGCCGCCGCCGGCGTGGTACCCCGACCCCTCGGGGATGGGCCAGCTCCGGTACTGGGACGGCGGGCAGTGGACGCTGGGCGTGGCGATCAACGGCCAGGTCATGGAACGGCCCATGCCGTGGCCGCCGACGGGGTGGGGTGGCCAGGGCGCCTGGGCCCCGCAGGCCCCGACCAAACCGCCCGACGAGCGGATCCAACTGCCCGGCACCGCCATCTGGTATGCGATCGCCGGCTTCGTCGCGGGCCTGGTCAGCGGCGTCGGGCTGGGCGTCGTCGCCGACGTCTTCAACGCGCCCGACATCGTCGTCCTGCTGCTGAACGTGGCCGGACTCTGGACCGGCCTCCTCGGTGCATGCTGGCTGGCCAGCCGCCGGTGGGGCACCGGGCACATCGCCCACGACTACGGGCTCAAGATCCAGTCGGGCGACGTGGGGTGGGGACTGCTGATGTCCCTGGGGGCCCGCGTGGCCGGCGCCATCGTCGCCGTGCCCTTCGTGTTCGGCCCCAAGCGGCTGCTCAACGACAACAGCGACGCCTACGGCAAGGTCGCCGAGAGCTGGGCGCCGTTCCTCCTGTTCGCCGTCGTCGCCATCGTCGGCGCCCCGATCGTCGAGGAGCTGTTCTTCCGGGGCCTCCTGCTGCGGGCGCTGACCACCAAGCTCGGCGTCATGTGGGCCATCGGTGTGCAGGCGGTGCTGTTCGGGCTCGCCCACTACAGCCCCATCGTCGGCCTGGCCAACGTGACCGTCATCACCGTGATCTCAGCCGCCGGCGTGGTGTTCGGCATCACCGCCTGGTGGAGGCGAGTCGGCACGTCGGTGGTGGCCCACGCCGCCTTCAACGTCATCGCCGTGATCGCCGCGGCCCTCCTGAACTTCACCGATATCGCCACGCCGGGCTGATTCAACCGCCCGACAGCACCCGCTCCATGAGGTCCGCCTGCTCACGGGCGTGGATGGTCTGGCTGCCCGTCGCCGGGCTCGCCGAGGCCGCCCGGCTGACGTGGCGAAGCTCGGCCCGGTCGCGCAGCACCCGGTGCAGCCGCACGTGCACGAACGGCCAGGGGCCCATGTTCTCCGGCTCCTCCTGCAGCCACACCACGTCACGCACCGCCGGGTAACGGTCGAGCAGCCGCAGGATCTCGTCCTCGGGCCACGGGTACAGCTGCTCCACGCGCGCCACGGGGACCGCTGCGCCCCGGGCGTCGCGGGCGGCCATGGCGTCGAACGCGATCTTGCCGGAGGCCAGGATCAGCCGGGTCGCCGACAGCGGGCTCGCCGGGTCGTCGAGCACCACCTGGAACGAGCCGTGCGTGAGATCGTCCACCGACGACCGGGACTCGTGCGCCCGCAGGAGCCACTTCGGCGTGAGCACGACGAGTGGCCGCCGATCGGGCTGGTGCACCTGGCGGCGCAGCAGGTGGAAGTACTGGGCCGACGTGGTGGGCTGGGCCACCTGGATGTTGTC
>JBOGIC010000786.1:0-12126 GCA_050744985.1 Acidimicrobiales bacterium | reverse complement strand
CGCGCCATGCTCCGGGACAAGGGCATGGGCGCGCGGGTCGTGCCGATCATCCCCGACGAGGCCCGGACCTTCGGTATGGACGGCCTGTTCGCCGAGGTCAAGATCTACAGCCCGCACGGCCAGCTCTACGAGCCGGTCGACGCCCATCTCCCCCTCTCGTACAAGGAGGCCGAGCGCGGCCAGATCCTCGAGGAGGGGATCACCGAGGCCGGCTCCATGGCCAGCTTCACCGCCGCCGGCACGGCCTACGCCACCCACGGTTTGTCGATGGTGCCGTTCTTCATCTTCTACTCGATGTTCGGCTTCCAGCGGGTGGGCGACCTCATCTGGGCCTTCGGCGACATCCGGGGCCGCGGCTTCCTCTGCGGCGCCACCGCCGGGCGCACGACGCTGCAGGGCGAGGGCCTGCAGCACGCCGACGGCCACAGCCTCCTGCTGGCCTCCGCCGTGCCCAACGTGCAGGCCTACGACCCCGCCTTCGCCTACGAGCTGGCGGTGATCATCGAGGACGGCCTGCGCCGCATGTACGGCCCCGAGCCCGAGGACATCTTCTATTACCTGACGCTCTACAACGAGAACTACGCCATGCCCAACATGCCCGACGGGGCGGAGGAGGGCATCCGGCGCGGCCTCTACAAGTTCGCCGGCGCGCCGGATCGCTCGGCGGACGGCCGCCGGGCCACGATCCTGTTCTCGGGCACCGCCCAGGGGGCGGCCCGTGAGGCGCAGGAACTTCTCGCGGCCCAGCACGACGTCGCCGCCGAGCTGTGGAGCGCAACTTCCTACAAGTGCCTACGCGAGGAAGCGCTGAGCGCCGAGCGCTGGAACCGGCTCCACCCGCGCGACACGCCCAAGGTGCCCTACGTCACGCAGGCCCTGACCGCGTCCGAGGGCCCCGTCGTTGCCGTCACCGACTTCGTCAAGGCCGTCCCCGACCAGGTCGCCCGCTGGGTTCCCCGTCCGTTCGTGCCGCTGGGCACCGATGGCTTCGGCCGCTCCGACACCCGCGCCAATCTCCGCCGCCACTTCGAGACCGACGCCGCCAACGTCGTCGTCGCCGTCCTACAGGCCCTGGCCGACGCCGGCGACGCCAAGGCCGACGAAGTGGCCGACGCCATCGCCCACTACGGCCTCGACACGGAGGCACCCGACCCCCGTCTCGCCTAGCTGCGTCAGCCGGCACACCCGCTCGATGGACGCCGCCCAGTACGTCCAGCACACGCGCCAGCGGCTGCTCGCCGACGGGAACGAGGTGTCGGACGTGGTGTTGCGCGGCGGTGCCGTCCTCATCGGCTACCAGAGCCAATTCAAGATGAGGTGGATGGCGACGAAGCTCCACCTGTTCACCGGCGTCGCCGCCGTCCCCCAGGCCACGGCCCAGGCCGTCGCTGCGCTCTCGGCCGAGGCGATCGGCTACGCGAAGGCCACGAAGGGCCAGCTGCGCGGGCTGCAGACGGGCGTGGCCGCCATACCCGCGCTGGTGGCCGACGAGGTCACGCCCGACGGCCGCGCCGCCGCGGAAGCCCGCCCCGCCAAGGAGTTTGCCGCCATCGTGCTTCCGGCCGTCGTCGACCTTCGCGCCGGTCAGGTCTACAGCTACACCGGCACCATCGTCATCGGTGCGGTCTACGCCGGATTTCTCCGGGAGCGCGTTCGCACTATCTTTCCCGCGCCCCCGCCGAACCCTTAACGGTAAGGACGCGCTCGGCCCCAAAATCGGCGCATGGACACCAACACATACATGAACGAGCTCGAGCGCCGGATGCACCAGGACGGCTGGGAGATCTCCGAAGTGTCGTTCAGCGGCGGGAGGACTCTGGCGGGGTTCCACTCGAGATGGAAGTTCGTCGGCGGCCGCGACGACGTGCGGATGCACATCTACGTCTTCGCCCAGCCCGCGGCGGAGGCGACGGCGCAGAACCTCGAGCAGCTCGTCGCCGACGCGTGGGACTACGGGAAGCGCACGCACGGCAAGTTCCGGGGCCTGGACCAGGAACTGGTCGTGGTTCCCGGGCTCATCGCGGAGCGGGTCACGCCTGAGGCCCGGGCCGCGGCGGAGACGCGACCGAAGAAGGAGTGGGGTGGGATGATCGAGCCCGTGGTCGTCGATCTCACGCAGGGCGACTCCTCCCGCTACACGGGCGCCATCTGGTTCGGTGGCGAGCTCGCCGACGTCACGCGGGACGTGGCCGACCGGTACTTCGTTCCGGCCCCATCCGCGAGCGGGTACCAGCCCAGCTGGGGGACCGGCTCCGGGCAAGCCGCCGCCGGGTAGCCTGGGGCCCTCGTGGCCCAGGCTTCGACCCTCCGGTTCAGCGACAACGAGCAGGCCAACGAGCTGTTGGCGCGCGACCCGTTCGCCCTCCTGATCGGGATGCTGCTCGACCAGCAGGTGCCGATGGAGCGCGCCTTCTCGGCGCCCTACGACCTGAAGCAGCGCCTGGGCGGGCAACTCGACCCCGTACAGATCGCCGAGATGGACCCCGACGAGCTGGCGTCGACGTTCGCCGAACGGCCGGCGCTGCACCGCTTTCCGGGCTCGATGGCCGGCCGCACGCAGGCGCTGGCCCGCGCCATCGTGGAGCAGTACGACGGCGCGGCCGAGCGGGTCTGGACGACCGCCACCGACGGCGCCCAGCTGCTGGCCAACCTGAAGGAGCTGCCCGGGTTCGGCACGCAGAAGGCGCAGATCTTCGTTGCCCTCCTGGCCAAGCGCCTGGGCGTGCAGCCGCCGGGCTGGGAGGCGGCGGCCGGGGCCTTCGGCCTGCCGGGTTGGTTCTCGGTGGCGGACATCGACGGCCCGGAGTCCCTGGCCCGGGTCCGTGAACACAAGCGGGCGGTGAAGGCGGAGGCGAAGTCCAAGGCCGCCAAGAAGTAAGGCGCCGATGAAGGTCACCGCCAACGGCGATCCGGTCGACCTGCCGGACGGCGCGACCGTCGCCGAGCTCCTCGACGAGCTCGGCCTGGGCGGGCGCTGGGTGCTCGTGGAGCGCAACGGGGAACCCGTCGCCCGGGCGGACTACGCCTCCACCGTCCTGGCCGATGCCGATCGGCTGGAGCTGGTGCGGGCGGTGGCCGGCGGCTGATGTCGTACTGGGACCTGAGCGACCGCCGCCTCTACCTGTGCACGTCCGACCGCCCGGACCTGGCCCGGTTCCTGGAGGCGTGCATCGAGGGCGGCGTCGACGTGGTGCAGTTGCGGGACAAGCTGCTCGAGGCGCGGACCCTCGTGCAACGGGCCCGGCTGGCCTGCCTGGTGTGCCGCGATCAGGGCGTGCCTTTCGTCCTCAACGACCGTCCGGACATCGCCCTCGAGGTCGAGGCCGACGGCGTGCACGTGGGCCAGGAGGACGTACCGCCGTCGCTCGCCCGCCGGATCCTCGGGCCGGGCGCCATCGTGGGCCTCTCGACCCACGCCCGGCCGGAGCTCGACGCCGCCCGCCGCGAGCCCGTCGACTACATCTCGGCCGGACCGGTCGAGCCCACGCCCACCAAGCCGGGCCGGCCCGGCACCGGTCACGACTACCTCCGCTACGCCGCGGCGCGCAGCCGCCGGCCGTGGTTCGTCACCGGCGGCGTCCGGCCCGAGACGGTCGGCCCGATGGTGGCGGCGGGGGCGCGCCGCTTCGTCGTCGTGCGGTGGCTGACCCAGGCGGCGGACGCCCGGGTCGCCGCCGCCGAGCTCCGCGACGCGATCGAGATGGCCTTGGACGATCAGCGCGCCGACTGACGCTCCATCCAGCCCAGCAGGAACGCCACGGCCCGGGGGTCGTGGCGCCGGCGGTGGCCGGCGCCGGGGAGCAGCCGGAGATCGGCCGCACCGTCGGTGGCCGTGGCGAGGGTGCGGGCGTCCTGCGACGGGATGGTGTCGTCGTCGCTCCCGTGGACGATCAGCAACGGCCGGGGCGGGATCCGCGCCACCACGTCGAGCGGGCGGATCTCGCTCAGCTCCGCCACCCACCTCTCGGGGTCGTCGGGGAAGGTGCGGTCGCGGATGACGCCCATCTGCCGCGCGTGGTCGAGGAAGCGCCGCGGGTGGGCCGCCCAGACGTCGAAGGTGGCGGGAGCCGCCAGCGCGGCGACACCTCGCACCTTCGGCTCGTCGGCGGCCAGCCAGATGGCCAGCCCGCCGCCGGTGCTCGAGCCGGCTAGCCATACGCCGGAGACGCCCTCCGACAGCAGGTGCGCCACCGCCGCCTTGAGGTCGCTGACCCACCCGCCGAGCGAGAAGTTGCCCTCCGACTCGCCCGTGCCCCGGAAGTTGAACGTCAGCACCGCCCATCCCGTCTCGAGGGCGAGACGGTCAGCCAGGGCCGGGTAGGTCTGGGCCGACGTGGCGGCCCCCCCCGGTCCGGTCGGGAACCCGTGGCACAGCACGAGACCGGGCGGCGGCCCGGCACCCACGACCGCCGCCCGGGCGATGTGGGCCGCCAGCTTCAGGCCGTCCGACTCGATTCGGAGCTCCATGGGCCCCACCCTGGCACGCGCGCAACGAGGGGGCGCTCGTGCGCGCCCCCTCGTCGAGAACTGCTGGAAAAAGACCCGAGGAGTTCGGACTGCTCCGGGTGGGACCAACTCCCGGCCGTTCCTTGGGCGGTGGCCAGCGGGGATTCGCCAGCCGGGTCCAGCTGCCTGCTAGCGGACAGCCACCTCCGGGGTCCCAGTACAACAGTCGTTCAGCTGGACCACCTCCTTTCTCCGGTAGCGATATCAAATCACAACTGCCGGGGGAGAGTGGTGCGTTTCTCGCCTGGAGCCCCCTATGGGCGGTCGTCGCCGTCCGATAGTGGCCCGACCGCGCCGATCTCGGTGAGGTACTCCATCTGGGCGTCGAGGACGGCATGCACCTGCTCGGCCGTGTAGTTCGAACCGGCCGCCTCGGCCCGCATGAGCACGAACCCGACCGTCTCGGCGCCGGTGACCACGACGGGCCCCTCGACATGGGGGCCGCTGCCGTTGCCGGAGACACCCTTGAGCCGGAAGTACTCCAGATGCCAGTCGAGAATCTGGCGGACGTCGTCGGGCGTGAGGACGGCGGCGACGGCCGGGCCGACATGGTCGCATACGAAGGCGACCGCCTCCTCGAAGTTGAAGGTGCGCTGCACGGGGACGGCCGCCAATCGGCGCGCCTCCCGCCCGATCACAACCGCGGCGATCACGAAGATGGCCACGACGGCCAGCACGACGAGCACGACGCCCACGGCGTCGAGGGTAGCGAGGAGTCGGGTGGACTAGATGCCGAGGCGGTCGGCGAGGAGAGCCCGGTGGAGGGCGGGGTCGCCGAACAGGAGCGACGAGGCCTTGGCCCGTTTGAAATAGAGGTGGGCGTCGTGCTCCCAGGTGAAGCCGAGGGCGCCGTGCACCTGGATGCACTCGCCGGCGACGTGCACGTAGGCCTCCGAGCAGGCGGCGTGGGCCAGGGCGGCGGCGATGAGGAGCTCGTCCCGGTCGTCGCGGCTGGCGGCAAACGCGGCGTACGCGGCGGTGGACCGGGCCGCCTCGACCTCGGTCAGGAGGTCGGCCAGCCGGTGCTTGATGGCCTGGAAGCTCCCGATGGGCCGGCCGAACTGGCGGCGGGACAACGCGTATTCGATCGAGAGCTCCAGCGCCCGCTGCGCGCCCCCGACCTGCTCGGCGGCGAGGGCCACGACGCCCAGCGCGTGCGCGGTCTCGACCGCCGGCCAGCCGCCGCCGTCTGGTCCGATGAGCCGCGCCGGCGTCGAGGCGAACTCGAGCCGAGCCAGGGGCCGGGTGAGGTCCATGGCCGCCATCGGCTCGCGGCGAAGGCCGGGCGCGGCGCCATCCACGGCGAAGAGGCCGACGCCGGATGGGGATCGGGCCGCCACGAGGACCAGGCCGGCGGCGAGGCCGTCGACCACGTACGCCTTGTGCCCGTCCAGCACCCAGCCGCCGGCACCGGGGCGGGCTGCCAGCGCGACGCCGTCCGCCCGCCAGCTGCCGTTGTCCTCGGTGACCGCGAGGGTGGCGACGGTGCCGCCCGACGCAATGCCGGCGAGAAGGTCGTCGCCGTCCCCGGCGGCCTGGAGCGCGCCGGCGGCCAGCGCCACGGTTGACAGGAACGGGGCGCAGAGCAGCACCCGGCCCATCTCCTCGAAGACCAGGCCCAGCTCCACCCAGCCGAAGCCCGACCCGCCGACGTCCTCGGGCAGGGCCAGCCCGTGCAGCCCGAGCTCTGTGGCCATGCGCCGCCAGACGGCGGGGTCGTAGCCGGGGTCGGACTCCATGAGCTCGCGCACCCGCTGGGGTGGGGAGACCTCGGCCAGGAACGATCGCACGACGTGGCGGAGCTCTTCCTGCTCCTCGCTCAGTACGAAGGTGACCGTCAGAAGGCCATACTCCCACCATGGCCAACGCTACGGAGGTCCATTACACCGACGATCAGGTCGAGATCACCCGGACGGTCGTGGGGCCGGTCGACAACAACGTCTTCATCCTGCGGTGCGCGGCGACGGGCGACGCCGTCCTGATCGACGCCGCGAACGAACCCGGGCACCTGGTGGACATGTGCCGCCGGCTGGGCGTGCGCCGCGTGCTGCAGACCCACGGCCACTGGGACCACGTCCAGGCGATCCCGGCGGTGCGCGACGCCGGGTACGAGGTCGGCGTCCACGAGGCGGACGCGGGCATGCTCCCGGCCCACGACTTCCTGGTCGCCGACGGCGAGGTGATCGACGTGGGCCGGGTTCGGCTCCACGCCCTGCACACGCCCGGCCACACGCCCGGCTCGACGTGCTACCTGATCGAGGGGTCGCCCGTGCTGCTGTCGGGCGACACGCTGTTCCCGGGAGGACCGGGCGCCACCCGCAAGCCCTACGGCGACTTCCCCACGATCATCCGCTCGGTCCGCGACCGCCTGTTCACGCTCCCGCCCGAGACCATCGTCATGCCCGGCCACGGCCTCGACACCACCATCGGCACCGAGCAGCCCCACCTCGACGAGTGGGTCGCCCGCGGCTGGTAACCGCACCCATCGCTTTGTTCCGCGCCATTGGGGGTGTGAGACCCCTCTTCCGCGGATCAAACGGGCGGGGCTACGCCGTGAGGGGTTTGCGGGGCTCGGTGACCAGTTCGATGTCGTCGGCGAGGCCTTCGACCCGGGTCTCGTCGCCCTGAACCTCGACGGTCACGCGGCGCCCGGCGAGGGGGATGCGGTCGATGCGGAGGTAATTGATCCATGGCGGGAGGGCGGGGGCGAGCCAGACCCTCCCGTGCGGCACCCACGGGTCGAGGCGCAGGATCGTGCGCAGGCAGAGCAGCGGCGAGGCGGCGGCCCACGCCTGCGGCGAACACGACGACGGGTAGTTGACGGGGAAGGGCACGTCGTAGCGGCTGAGCCCGCCGAACAGCTCCGGGAGCCGGTTGCTCTGGAAGCAGGCGGCGTCGATGAGGCCCTGGATCACCCGGTGGGCCTCCTCGACGAACCCGTACCGCATCAGTCCGGCGGCGCAGATGGCGTTGTCGTGGGGCCACACCGACCCGCAGTGGTAGCTGACGGGGTTGAAGCCGATCATGGACTGGCCGAGGGTGCGGATGCCCCAGCCGGAGAACATGTCCCGCGACATCAGCTGTTCGGCGACGATCGACGCCTTGTCCTCCTCGACGATCCCGGTCCACAGGCAATGGCCCATGTTGGACGCCAGGGCGTCGATCGGGCGCTTCTCGTGGTCGAGGCCCATGGCGAACCAGCCCCGGTCGTCGAGCCAGAAGTCCCGGTTGAACTTCTCCTTGAGTGCCATGGCCTTGCCCCGGTAGACGGCGGCCGTGTCGGTCTCGCCGTTCTCCTCGCAGAAGTAGGCGTAGGCGAGGTAGGCGCCGTAGCAGTACCCCTGCACCTCGCAGAGGGCGATGGGTGCCCGGGCGAGCCGCCCGTCGGCGAACCGCACGCCGTCCCACGAGTCCTTCCAGCCCTGGTTCACCAGGCCGCGGTCCGACGCCCGCTTGTACTCCACGTACCCGTCGCCGTCGCAGTCGCCGAAGTTGTCGATCCACTCGATGGCCCGGCGGGCGGCGGGCAGCAGGCTGTCGACCAGCTCGTCGGCCAGCCCCCACCGCCGCAGCTCGCCCAGCAGCATGACGAACAGGGGCGTCGCGTCCGCCGTGCCGTAGTAGACCCGACCGCCGCCCAGCGACAACGACGGCGCCTCCCCGAAGCGCATCTCGTGCAGGATCCGGCCCGGCTCCTCCTCGTTGCGGGGGTCGACCTTGCTGCCCTGGAACCGGGCCAGGGTCTGCAACACGCCGAGGGCCAGATCGGGGTCGAGGATCAGCGCCATCCACGACGTGAGCAGCGAGTCCCGGCCGAACAGCGTCATGAACCAGGGCGCGCCGGCGGCCACGACGGTGCGCTCCGGGTAGTCGGGGTCGAAGATGCGCAGGGCGCCCAGGTCCTCGGCGCTCTGGTCGACGACCGACCGCAGGGCCTGGAAGTCGGTCTCCACGGCGGGAACGTCGCGCCGCCACTGGTCGAGACGTTCCTGCGGCGTTGCGTGCTCGACGGGCTGGCCGCACCGGTGCCGCGGTTCGATCTCCTCGTCGTCGATCAGCGGCGTGAGCTGGATGCAGGTGCTCCACTGCCCCCGCGCCGGGACGATCACCTCGAACGACGCGAGGTTGCCCGAGATGTGGGGGTCACCCTTGAGGACGACCTTGGCGCCCTTGTGCACCGCGCCCCGGCGGTAGCGAAAGACCATGCCGCCGTCGACGGGCTCGACCGACACCTCGCCCTCGGCCCGTGGCACCCGTCCTTCCTTGACCTCGAACAGGTCGGCGAAGTCGCTGAAGACCGCCATCTCGACCGAGCAGTACGACGCCTCTTCGCCGTAGTTGTGGATGACCATGTCCTCCCGCATCCCCCGGCCGACGTAGCGGTACCGGAACACGAGCAGCGTGCTGTCGGCCTCACCGACGCGGGGCCGGGACCGCAGGACGAACGTGGCCGAGAACGGGCTCGTGCGCTCGGCCGAGAGCGGCTCGGGACGCAGGTCGTTGACCCGGAGCACGAGGCGGGAGAGGAACCGTGTGTCCCGGAAGAACAGGCCCTGGGGCTGGTCGGGGTGGATGTCGCCCGTGCGGTCGGAGATCGAGAACGCGGGCCCCTCGACGAGGGTCACCGACCCCCCGAGGAGCCCGAGCGAGGCGCTCGTCCCGGTGAATGTCCACGGCTCCGACACTGTCGGGCCGCAGGTTAGTGGTGAGGACGTAGCCGTCAGCAAATGGCCCGCCCCCCCTATTTCCACTACGGCGGTAGTGGTAATAGAATGGGGGCGTGCCTCCGGCGTTCGAGATCGAGGGCCTGCACGTGTCCGCGGAGGGCCATGAAATCCTGAAGGGTGTCGACCTGGCCGTCGACGCCGGGAAGGTGCACGCCCTCATGGGCCCCAACGGGTCGGGGAAGTCCACGCTGGCCAACACGCTGCTGGGCCACCCCGACTACCAGGTGACGGCCGGGCGCGTGCGGTTCAACGGTGAGGACATCACCGAGTGGTCGACCGAGGCGCGGGGCAAGGCCGGCATCTTCCTGGCCTTCCAGTACCCCGAGGAGATCCCGGGCGTGTCGGTCGTGCAGTTCCTGCGCCAGGCCCTCTCCGCCCGTAAGGGCGTCGACCTCTCGGTGCTCGAGTTGCGCGTGGCGATCATGGAGTGGATGGCCCGGCTGGGCATCGACCCGTCGTTCGGCGACCGCTACCTCAACGAGGGCTTTTCCGGCGGCGAGAAGAAGCGCAACGAGGTGCTGCAGATGGCGCTGCTCGAGCCCGAGTTCGCGATCCTCGACGAGACCGACTCCGGCCTCGACATCGACGCCCTCAAGGTCGTCGCCCACGGCGTGCAGGAGGTCCGCACCGACCGGCCCGACCTCGGCGTGCTGCTGATCACGCACTACCAGCGCATCCTCCAGTACCTCGAGCCCGATGTCGTGCACATCCTCATCGACGGTCGGGTGGTCGCCAGCGGTGGCCCCGATCTCGCCCACATGCTCGAGAGCGAGGGGTACGACGCATGGCGGTGAGCCCTGCGATGGTCCTGGACGCCGAGCGGGTGAAGCGCGACTTCCCCATCCTCGTCAACCACAGCCGCCCCCTCGTGTACCTCGACTCGGCGGCGAGCTCCCAGAAGCCGCGGGCCGTGCTCGACGCCATGGAGACGTACTACGAGACCACCCACGCCAACGTCCACCGCGGCGTGTACGCCATCGCCGAGCGGGCCACGGCCGAGTTCGAGGCGGCCCGGGCCTCCGTGGCGCGCTTCATCGGCGCGCCCTCGCCCCGTGGCGTCATCTTCACCAAGAACGCCACCGAGGCCATCAACCTCGTCGCCCAGGCGTGGGGCCGCGCCAACCTGGCCGCGGGTGACATCGTGCTGCTGACGGAGATGGAGCACCACGCCAACTTCGTGCCGTGGCTCATGCTGCGCGAACAGCTCGGCGTGGAGCTGCGGTTCATCCCCGTCACCGACGACGGGTACCTCAACCTCGACGACCTCGAGCGGCTGGTCGACGGGGCCAAGCTCGTGGCCGTGACGGCCATGTCGAACGTCCTGGGCACGCTCCCGCCGGTCCGGCGCATCGCCGACGCGGCGCACGCGGCCGGCGCCCTCGTGCTCGTCGACGGGGCCCAGTACGTCCCCCACCTCCACACCCGCGTCGCCGACCTGGGCTGCGACTTCATCGCCTTTTCGGCCCACAAGATGTGCGGGCCGACCGGCGTCGGCGCCCTCTGGGGCCGGGAGGACGTGCTCGAGGCCATGCCGGCGTTCCTCGGTGGCGGCGAGATGATCCGGGACGTCCGCCTCGACGGCTGGGTGCCGAACGAGCTGCCGTGGAAGTTCGAGGCGGGCACGCCGCCGATTGCCGAGGCGATCGGGTTCGGCGCCGCCATCGACTACCTGAACGCCCTCGACATGGAGGCGGTGCGCGAGCACGAGCTCTCGCTCACCGAGTACGCGTTGCGGGTGCTGCAGGAGCGCCACGGCGACGACCTCGTGATCCACGGGCCCAAGGAGGTTCGCGAGCGCGGCGGCGTGGTGTCGTTCGCCTTCAAGGACATCCATCCCCACGATCTGTCGCAGGTGCTCGACCAGACCGGTGTCTGCATCCGGGCCGGCCACCACTGCGCCAAGCCCCTCATGCGCCGCCTCGGAGTGAACGCGACGTCGCGGGCGTCGTTCTATGTCTACAACGACGAGTCCGACGTCGACGCCCTCTCCGACGCCCTCGTCTCCGCGGGCGAGTTGTTCGCCTGAGCCATGGCCGGACTCGAAGACCTGTACCGCGAGATCATCCTCGACCACTACCGCAACCCGCGCAATCGCGGGGAGCTCGAGGTGCCACCGGCCAAGCGGGCCGAAGGCTTCAACCCGCTGTGCGGCGACGAAGTGGTCATCTACGTCGACTTCGACGGCACGCAGGTACGCGACCTGCGGGTCGGCGGCCAGGGCTGCTCGATCAGCCAGTCCTCGGCGTCGATGATGACGACGGCGGTCAAGGGCAAGTCGGCCGACGACGTGCGCAACGTCATCCGGGCGTTCAAGGCGATGATGTCGATCCACGAGCGCGGCCTCGACGGCGACGGGCACGAGGTCGACCGGCCCGTGCTGCCCGACCCCGAGGTCAAGCTGGGAGACCTCGAAGCCCTCCGCGGAGTGGTGAAATTCCCGGTGCGGATAAAGTGCGCGACGTTGTCGTGGAACACCCTCGCCCAGGCCCTCGACGAGGCCGAGGCCGAATCGAACGTCTAGCTCTGCGGAGAACAGACATGCGTATGCGCCTCGCGGGTTTGAGCGCGGCTGCCATGGTGGTGCTGGCTGCGTGCAGCGGGAACGGCAGCGGCGGCACGCCGCAAGCCGCTCCGGCCGGTGGCGGCGGGTCAGCCCAGTCCTACTGCGCCCTCAGTCGCTCCTACCTTCAGCAGTACGAGAAGCTCGACACGCCCCAGGGGATCCGCCAGGTCTACGAGGACGCGGCGCGTGACATCCACGCCGCCTTGGCCGTGGCGCCGGCGGAGATCCGAGCCGATGTGAAGGTCCTGTCGGACGGGCTCGACCGGCTGATCGCCGTCCTGGCGAAGTACGACTACGACAGCGGCCGCCTGGCCGAGGCGCCCGACGACC
>JBOGIC010000785.1:0-3640 GCA_050744985.1 Acidimicrobiales bacterium | reverse complement strand
TCCGGATCGAGTTGCGACACCCATCCCCGCTCGGCGAAGCGCGCCGCCCGCATGCGCTGTTCCTCGCTCGGCCCCCGCCGCGGCACCAGGAGGGCCGGCGTGCCCACGCGGAGGACCTCCATCGTCGTGTTGTAGCCCGCCATGGACACGACGAGATCGGCGGCCGCGGCGTAGGTGAGAGGATCGCTCACCGTCGTGCGGAGCTTCACCGTCGGGCCGGCGCGGCCGGAACGCCGTGACAGCCCGGCGGCACGGAGCTTGAGGTCGCGCCGCTGGGCCTCGGGCATGAACGGGCCCGTGACGGCCACGACGGCCACGGGCAGCGCGGCGGCCACGTCGGGCACGGCGTCGAGCAGGGTGCTCATCAGCTCGTACCCGTCGGCACCACCGCCGGCCATCGCCACGATCAGGCGGCCTCCGGCCAACCCGTCGAGCTGGCGACTCCGCACCCGCGCCGGGTGGTCGGGAAGCTCGGGCGTGCAGACGTACCCGCAGAAGGTGGCGGCCCGGGCCAGGCCCGACGACCACTGGTACTCGGCGGGCAGGTCGAAGACCTCCCGGGAGCCGTACACCAGCACCTGGTCGTAGTACTGGCGGAGCACGTCGTAGGCGCCTTCGGCCTTCCACCGGCGGTCGACCACGTCGGGCGCGTCGATGATGTCGCGCAGCCCGAGCACGATCCGGGTCGGCCCGCCGGCGAGGGCGTCGAGGGTGCGGGTGAGCTCGCCCATGGCGCCGTGGGGCATGTGGTCGACCAGCATCACGTCGGGACGGAACGCCCGCGCCGCGTCGAGGATCACCCGGCTGCGGAGCTGCAGCACCTCGGGGAACGCGAGGGGTAGCGCGAGCGACCGCCAGTCACCCGGGCCCGCCTTCACGATCGACGGCAGCTTCAGATAGTCGTGGTTCGGGAGGCCGCGCAGCATCGTGCCCAGGGGTGAGTCCGAGATCGTCAGCACCGACCCGCGCTCGTTGCCCCGCAGGAACCCGGTGGCGAGGGCGCTGGCCCGGCGGAGGTGGCCGAGGCCCAGACCGTCCTGGGTGTAGATGAGCAGGCGCGAGCCGTCGCGGGGACGACGGCGTTCAGGCCTCGCAGGCGCGCGGGCCCGATCAGCGGCGCCGTTCGCCCTGGGGGCGTTCCCGCTCCGGCGCCGGAGGTGCCACTCGACCTGCCGGGCCACGCCCTCCGCGAGCCCGACCGCGGGCTGCCACCGGAGGAGCCGGCCCGCCGCCTCCAGCGAGCCCTCGGTGCGCGCCACGTCGCCCGGTCGTCCCGGCCGGTGCTCGATCTCGACAATCCCGCCGAGCGATCGGCCGACGAGGGCGACGAGGTCGCCGACCGAGGCCGGCGTGCCGCCGGCGATGTTCAGCACCGCGCCCGCGTCGAGGTCGGCGGTGAGGGCAGCCATTGTGGCGGCGACGGCATCGGCCACGTGGGTGAGGTCCCGCACCTGGCTGCCGTCGCCATAGACGGTCAGCGGGCACTGGTCGAGGGCCGCCTCGATGAAGCGGTGCAGCGCCATGTCCGGCCGCTGCCGCGGGCCGTAGACGGAGAAGTACCGCAACGACACCGCGGGGAGCCCCCGCGCCGCGTAGGCACCAACCAGGTGCTCGGCCGCCAGCTTGGTCACGCCGTACGGGCTCGCCGGGCGGGGCATGGTTGACTCGGGCACCGGGCCGGTCACACCGTCGCCGTAGACCGACGAGCTCGACGCGAAGACGAAGCGGCGCAGGGCGACCGGCGCGCACGCGTCGAGCAGCCGTTGGGTCGCATGCACGTTGCGTTCGACGTACCGCCCGAATCCCGGCCCCCACGATGGGCTGACCCCCGGCTCCGCCGCCAGATGGACGACGGCGTCGACGCCGTCGAGCACACCCTTGAGCGGGTCGGTGACGAGGTCGGCCTGGAGCAACGTGAAGTTGGGATGGTCGAGGACGCCTGCCAGGTTGGCGTGCTTCTGGCGGGCGTCGTAATTCTCGGTGAAGGCGTCGAGCGCGCGGACGCTCCAGCCGGTGGCCAGGAGCTTCTCGCAGAGCGTGCTGCCGATGAACCCGGCCGCCCCGGTGACCAGAACGGTCACACTTCGTCCCTGTCCCGCACGACCGTAATCTCGAACCTCGTGCCCTCGCCCGCCATCCGCGCCAGCCGGCCGAGGACGGCCTCCCACTCCCGGGTCATCGCCGGAAGGTCCGTGTGCCCGTTCGCCCCGTTGGCTCCGTTGGACGCGGCGACGGCGGGCGGCGGCTCGAGCTCCGCGGCGGCGGCGCCGACGGCGACCGGTTCGGCGGCGTAGCGGTTCTGCTCGGCCAGGAGGCGGGCGAACCGGCCGCCGAGCACCTTCAGCTCCTGGTACGTGCCCCGTTCGACGATGCGGCCGTCCTCCAGCACCGCGATCTGGTCGACGTGACCGAGGGTGCTGAGGCGGTGGGATATGACGATGACCGTCCGGCCCCGGGTGAGCCGATCGATCGCCCGCATCACCTCGGCCTCGGCCTCGACGTCGAGGTTGGCCGTCGGCTCGTCGAGGATCAGGACCGGGGCGTCGCGGAGGAACGCCCGGGCGATGGCGATGCGCTGGCGCTGGCCGCTCGAGAGGTTCTTGCCGTGCTCGCGCACCTGGGCGTCGTAGCCGCCGGGGATCGCCATGATCGTGTCGTGGATGCAGGCCTCCTTGGCCGCATGCACCATCTGCTCCTCGGTGGCATCCTCGTGGTCGAGGAGGATGTTCTGGCGGATGGTGCCTTCGAACAGCACCGAGTCCTGCAGCACCATCCCGATGTTCCGGCGCAGCACGCTGCGCGGGTACGTGCTGATGTCGACGCCGTCGATGGTGATCGTGCCGTCCCACGGGTCGTAGAAGCGGGGAAGCAGTCGAACGAGCGTGGTCTTGCCGCTGCCGGACAGACCCACCAGGGCGATGCGGGTGCCGACGGGCACATCCAGGTCGATGCCCTTCAGCACGGGAGTGACGTCGTCGTAGCCGAAGATCACGCCGCGGTAGCTGACGCTGCCCCGCACCTCGACGAGCCCGGCCCGACCGTCAGCGGGTTCCGACTCGACGCCGTCCTCCCAACGCTCGTCGAGCACCTCCTGGATGCGTTCGGCGGCGCTGGACGCGTTCGAGGCGATCAGGGTCAGCTTGGAGAGGTTGCGCATCGGCTGGTAGAGCACCTTCGAGTACGCGAGGAACACCGTCAGCGTGCCGATCGTGAGGCTGCCGGTGGGGACGGTGAGGAACCCGAATATCGAGACGCGGTCGCCGTGACCGGCGGCGACCCACGCGCCGACGGAGATGATCACGACGTAGGTCACCGTGATCAACATGATCACCAGCGGGCTGAACTCCGCCTGCCGGCGACCGGCCCGGGCCGCCCAGCGACGCTGGCTCTCGACCCGTTCGGCCATCGTCCGGGCGGCGAAGCGCTCGAGGGTGAAGGCCTTCACCTCGGTGATGGCGGTGATGTTCTCGTTGGCGACCTCGGCCACATGGCCGACGGCCCGGGAGGCCGCCTTGGAGGACCGCTTGATCGAACGGGTGTAGGTGACGACGACGACGAACAGCGGCGGGACGATGATCATCGAGAGCACGGTGAACTGCCAGTTGATGAGGATCATCACCACGAGGATCCCGCTCAGCGT
>JBOGIC010000784.1:0-7077 GCA_050744985.1 Acidimicrobiales bacterium | reverse complement strand
GCCCCGCACGGGGCCGTCATGGCCGTCCAGACGTCGACGCCGGTCCCATGCCACAGTCTTGGGGATGAGCGCGAGGGCGTTGCCCGTCGTCCTCCAGGCGGCGGTCGACATCACGGGGGCCCGGGCGGGATGGGCCCTGGCGGCCGAAGGCGATCAGGCCGAGGTCGTCGCGGCGGCGGGAGAAGGGGCGGGAGACGCCATGGGTGTGACCATCGACGTTCACACCGGTGCGGCCGGCTTCGTGATCGCCTCGGGCGAACCGCTGGCGGTGGCGCCCCGTCCGGACGATCCCATCGCCACCGACGGGGTTGCGGCCGCCCTCGGCCGGACGCCGTCGAGCGTCTTGTGCGTCCCCTGCGGCTTCGACGGCGACGTGCTGGGCGCGCTCGAACTCATCGACAAGACGGGAGGCGGGCCGTTCCTGTTCGACGACGTCGAGCTGGCGACGGTCCTTGGTGATGTCATCGGGGCGCTCCTCGCCGACGGCGGCGGGGGCAGGCCGGCGGTCCCCACGCCCGACGAGTTGCGAGCCGACCTGCGCCGGCTGGCGGCCGCCGACCCCGCCCGCTACGCGGCCGTGGCCGTCGCCATGGCGAGCCTGTTGAGCAATGGCTGACCCCGAGCCGCCGCGCCCGGCCTACACCCGCGACTCCGCGGTCGTCCGGCTGCCACCCGGTGTCGCCTCGCTCGACGACCTGTCGCCCGAGTGGGCATGGGGTGGCGCCACGGGACGGGGCGTCCGCGTGGCGATCGTCGACAGCGGCGTGGAGGCGGGTCACCCGGCGCTCGACGGCGCCGTGGACACCGAGTTCGGGCTCGAGGTGACGATCGGCGCGGACGAGGACCCCGTCGAGCGGGCGGGGGCGCACGAGGACGCGTACGGGCACGGCACCGCGGTCGCCGGCATCGTCCACGCCCTCGCGCCCGACGCCCGCATCACCAGCGTGAAGGTGCTGGGCGCCGGCCTGGGAGGCAAGGCGGCGACGTTCCTCCGCGGCCTCGGCTGGGCCGTTGAACGGCGCTTCGACGTGATCAACTTGTCGCTCGGCACCAACCGCCGCGACTGGGCGCTGGCGTTCTACGAAGTGTGCGACGAGGCCTACTTCCGCAACTCCCTGCTGGTGACTGCGGCCAACAACGCCACCCGGCCGACCTTCCCGTCCCTGTTCGGATCGGTGACCAGCGTGGCCTGCAACCTGGCGACGGACCCGTTCCGCTTCCACTACAACCCGGATCCGCCCACGGAGTTCCTGGCCCGCGGCATCGACGTCGACGTGGCGTGGCGCGGAGGCGGGCGCCGGATCGGCACGGGCAATTCCTACGCTGCGGCGCACATCTCGGGCCTCGCCGCCCTGATCCGGTCGAAGCACCCTGAGTTGCGCCCGTTCCAGGTCAAGACGGTCCTCTGGGCGACGGCCGCCAACGTGCACGATGCGCGCGGGGGCGCTCCGGCTGCCGGCCGGCTGTCCGGGGCAGCCAGAACCTCCAGCCGGTCGTTGCGGGCCACCACGGCGCTGCGACCCACGGGGGCCGCCGGGTGAGCGACGCCGAGCTGGTCGAGGCCGTCCGCAACGGCGACACGGCGGCGTTCACCGAGCTGTACGCAGCGCACGTGGGGGCGGTGACGACCGTCGTGCGGGCGAACGTCCATGGCCGCGAGGAGATCGCCGACGTGGTCCAGGAGGTGTTCTGCAAGGCGCTCGAACGGCTCGGGAGCCTGCGTGAGCCGGACCGGTTCCGCCCGTGGCTGTTGTCGATCGCCCGCCATGGGGCGGTCGACCAGCGCCGGCGCCTCAGCCGGGTGGACGTTGGCGACGACGAGAACTTCGAATCCGTGGCCGCCAGGGATCTGGGGCCGGACGAGCGCGCCGAGTTGGTCGAGCTGGCGGGCCTGGTGAACGGGAGCGTCGCCGGGCTCTCGCGGCGGGACGCCACCGCCCTCGCGCTCGTGTTGCATCTGGGCTACACGCCCGGCCAGGTGGCGGCCACGCTGGGCGTGACCGAAGGTGCGGCCAAGGTGATCGTGCACCGCGCCCGCCACCGCCTGCGTGACGCCGTGGCACTGGAGGTCCTCGTCCGTGGCCAGAACAAGAGCTGCCCGACCTTCGTCGCCCTCAGCGATGGCGACGACCCCGTCGAGGCGGTTCGCCACGTGCGCCGGTGCGCGGTGTGCCTGGATGCGGCGACCAAGGAGGTCGCGACCTACGACACCCTGGTGCCCGACGCGCCGGCGTCAGGACGGCCCGAGGCCGACGATTCGCACGCCGCTCGCCCGGAGAGCCTGGACGAGCGATAGGGGGAGCGCGTGCGACGACCACTCGGTGGTGGTGAAGCCCGAGACCTCGTCCTCGTCGTAGGCCTGGGCGATGCCGGGCACGAGCAACTGCCCGAGCAGCGCCCGCTCCTCGTCGTCGAGCTCGCTGGCAATGAAGCTTCGCAGCTTGTCGAGGAGCCGATTGGCGGCGGTGGAGCTCACTTCTTGCATGACGTGACGGCCGCCCTCCGGTTACACCAGCGGCTCCGACGGCCGAGGGCGCGATGGTACCCTCGCCGCCTTGGCAGCCACCGGATGCATGCCTTCTCCGGGGCCGGCGGTCGACGTTGACCCTCGACGCTGAGCTGGTCAGGGCGGCGCTACCGGCCTACGACCTCGGGGGCGAGCTCGGGCGCGGCGGATGGGGCATCGTCCTCGAGGCTCGGCACAAACGGCTCGGGCGCGAGGTGGCGATCAAGCAGTTGCCTCGGGCTTTCGGCGCCGACCCCGCGGTACGCGGCCGGTTCGCCACCGAAGCCCGGTTGCTGGCCGCGCTGGACCATCCGCACATCGTCCGGGTGTACGACTACGTCGAGGACAACGGACTGTGCCTGCTGATCATGGAAAAGCTGACCGGCGGTACTGTGCGGGACCGGTTCTTGGCCGGCGGCGTGACGATGGAGGATGCCTGTGGCATCGCGGTGGCGACGTGCGCCGGCCTCCACGCCGCGCACGAGCGGGGGATCCTGCATCGCGACATCAAGGCCGAGAACCTGATGTTCACGGGCAGCGGCGTGCTGAAGGTCACCGACTTCGGGATCGCCAAGGTCATCGGCGGCAGCGCCACGATGTTCACCCGTACCGGCGAGGTCCTCGGCACGCCCTCGCACATGGCCCCGGAGAGCGTGAGCGGGCAGCCGTTGACGATCGCGGCCGACGTCTACGCGACCGGCGTGGTGCTCTACGAGCTGCTCGCCGGGCAGCTCCCGCACTCGGAGGATGGTGACGCGCTGACGGTCGTCAGGCGTCATGCCTACGAACCCCCGACGGAGCTACGGAGCGTTGCGCCAACCGTTCCCGCCGGTGTTGCCGATGTGGTGATGCGCGCGCTCGCCACGGCGCCGGAGGACCGTTACTCGAGTGCCGAGGCGCTCGGCGTTGCGCTCGCGGGCGCCGCCGGAGCGGCGTGGGGGCCGACGCCGGCAGCGGAGGGCGGGCGGGTCAGCGCGGCGGGACACACCGAGATCCTGACCGTTCCCGAGGGTCCCACCGGGCAGACATCGCGCTCGCGTTTGCGAGGCGTGGCGGTCGCCGTGGCGGCGGTCCTGACCGGGCTCGTGGTGGTGGCGGTGCTCGCCGCGGTCCGGGCCGACGACCCGGGCGGAACCGGCCGCACGGACGTGGCGCCCGACCGGCCGGTGGCTCGCGTCATCTTCGAGGACGACTTCTCGAACCCCGGCAGCGGCTGGACCCAGGCCGACTTCGAAGCGGGAAGCATCAGGTACGTGGACGGCACGTATGCCGTGCGCGTGAACCGGCCCGCCACCCGCATCACATCGGACACCGTCCTCGAAGGTGCGGCCGGCCGGGCCGAGCTCACCACCCTCGGCGACATCGCCGTGCAGGCGAAGGCCACCCGCGCCGCCCCGGTCGGCACCGACTTCGGCCTGTTGTGCCGCGCCAGCGGGGAGACGTTCTACTGGGGCGCGATCGACTCGGGCGGTCATGCCCGCATCGACCGCAGCGCGTCCGACGGGTCGCGCACCCTGGCGACCTCGCCCCTGCCGGCCGCGAGCTCGACCGATCCGCAGCAGCTGCGCTTCGAGTGCACCGGGGGGAACGGAACGCCGGCGATGATCCGCCTCTTCGTCGATGGCCGCCTCGTGGTCGCGGCCAGCGATGCCGCCGCGCTACCTCCGGGTGCCGCCGGTGTGGCGGTGGGATCGCGCGAAGTCGCCGGCGCCGAGGTCCGCTTCGACGACTTCGTCGTCACCGCCGCGGCGTAGGGCGCCCCGCCCCGAGCCGGGGCGCTCGGGCGCGTGGCGGTGGTGCCGGCACTCCGCGTCGGCCTGGCGCCGGCCTGGCGCCGGCCTCGGCGTGTTCCCCGACTTCCCGACGAGGGTCGAGCTGAGGTCGGCCGACATGCCGGCCAGCATCACCGTCATCAACGGGTCCATGGGCGCGCAGGCGAACGGTCCGGTCACGGTGAGCGACCTGTCGGTCGTGTCCTCGTGCGGCAACGACAGCCCGGCGGTTCGGGGGCGACCGACCTCGGCGTGTCCCGGCTCAGCGCCACCGGGATGGGTTCGGCCTACACGGACTGCGCCGGGCGTTCGCTCGATCTCGCCGTCGTCGACCCCGGCACCGGGCGGGTACGCATCACCCTTGCGGACGTTCGCGGCTGCGGCTGTCCGTGCCGGACCTGACGACCGAGCTCGATACGTGCCGGGTCGACTTCCCGATTACCTCGTTGCGGCCGCCGGCCATCGACAGCTACCCGACGCTCGAGGGCATGCAGACGAACCAGGTCGGCTACCTGATGGTGCACCACGGCGACGGCCGTTCCAGCATGTACGCCGACCTCGTTGCCGACGGGATGGATCTTCCAGTTATCCTGGCCACCGACGAGTTCTACGCCCGGCAGGGATCGACGAACACCGCGTTCGACGAACACCGCGTTCGTCGCCACAGCCACAGCACTACCGCTGACCAGCACTCCTTAATCCGGTGGGCGAGGGGGGACTTGAACTCCGGTCGGCGGAGTGTTGATCGATGCTGATCGATGTTTAAAGTGCCTCTGAGCTGCGGTTTCGCGATTCCGTGGGCTGGACCGTGGTAGCCGCTTCTACCCGATATCTACCCGTCCGGTAGCGATCCGGTAGAGAAATCGGTAGACATCGGGGGCGTTGGCGGCGGCGTAGCTTGAGCCCCGTGGACGTCGAGGCCGCCAGGCGGGTGATCGCCCTGTTCGAGGGCCGAGGCCAGCTTGACCGCCTCGAACATGTCGATGCGAAGGACGCTCGCGCTTGCCTGGTGCGTGCCCAACAGCGGCTGTCCGCGGCGTCGGTCTTGATCGACGCCGAGTTGTGGGAGCCAGCATTCACGACCGCCTACGATGCCTACCGCACCGCCGCCGACGCCGTTGTGTTGTTCCTCGGCTATCGGGTCCCAGCGACTGCCGGCGGTCACCGGATCGCCACCGACATCGCCCACGCCGCGCTCCAAGGGGGTGCGGACGCGTTCGCGTCGGCCGGCGCCGAGCGCTTCCGCCAGGGCCGTCACGAGTCTGAGTACTTCGACCCTGCGCGGCCGATCAACAAGACGGCCGCCGACGCGGCATGGGCCGTTGATCTGGCGCGACGCGCGATCGACGCCGTCGACGCCGCCCTTTCAGGTGATTGATGATCTGCCTCCTTCGAGTGGGATCGGGACCATCGGCCGGCTGGTGACCGTGTCGTGGAACGATCCCTCTGCCCCTTCGAGCCAGTCCGCATCCCGGATGGTGACCTGCACCGGCCGGCCGAGCCGCGGCTCGACCGCCCCGACCGCCTCGTACAGCTGGTCACGGTCCGGCTCGCCGAGGACCAGCACGTCGATGTCCTCAACGGGACGCGGCCCGGGCTGGCCGGCGTACCGCGCCGCCCACGACCCGTAGATGAAGGCGGCGCTGATTCCCTCTAACCCCCGCAACGCCTCGGCGATGACCGCTGGGACGCCGAACGCTCGCGTGAGGACTTGCGCCAAGCCGTCGAAGTACGGGCTCGCCGTGTCGGCACGCACCAGACGCGTGTTCCCGACCCTGCGGGACCTCACCAGCCCGGCTGCCTCGGCGCGCTCGATCTCCCGATGCACCGAGGAGTACGGCATGCCGAGCCGAGCGGCCAGATCAGACAGGCTCACCTCGAGCTCCGGGTCGCCAAGCAGCAGTGCCAGGATCTCGGCCTGCTGCTGTGACCGGAGGATCGGTAGCAGCGATGGTGCCGGGGCTCTGTCCACGAGATGAATAGTACTTCTCAGTTTGCAGATAGTCGCCTCCACGAAGCGTATTCGGAGTCCGTGCCGAAGCGGTCAAGCGCCGCGCGCCCAAACCTCGATGCGACGCGCCGCCCTCGGACGCACCGTGTCGAACCGACCGGTGAGATCATTGCGCCTTCCGTCACTCACGGAACCAGCAGTCAGGCGAGTATTCGGAGAAGCTTCGTTCCGCCTACGCGACCCCCTGATCGTTGAGGTAGCCACCGATGACCGGGTCCGATTCGAGTGATGTCTTCAGCGAGCCCGCCCAGGTGACCCGACGTCTTGGAGCGACTTCAGCCACATGGACGAGGCTCATAAGGCGCCTTTGGCCTTCTCGACATGGTTGGTGAACTCGCGGAGGTGCGTATCCGGAACGAGGGTTCGCGTGACGACTTGTTCCGCCGTCTCGAGGTCACCCTCGGAAGCTGGGCTCCGACGCGCTCGCCGACGCCGCCAACGCGCGCGGTCGTGTTGTCCGCGTTGAGCGCCCTCGGCGGTTGTGCGCACGTCGAGGAACTTGACGCGCGAGCTGGGAGAGCGCGGTGTCGATGGTCCGAACGTTCGTTGGATCACCCGGGCGGCCGGGCGTGGAGCGCAGCTCCCCGGGGACACAGTGACCATGACCCCATGGGGACGCGCGTACGTCGGACTCGCCCGGCGAATCGAGCGTCGGCGCGTCGATCTCAGATGGGTGCGGCTCCTTCCAAGGGAGCTACGCCGCCGTAGGAATGGCGCCGCCCGCGTAGCAAGAGGCGTGTACTCGCTCTCGCTCGCGTGCGAGGTGGAACCGCCAGTACTCATCGAAG
>JBOGIC010000783.1:0-4727 GCA_050744985.1 Acidimicrobiales bacterium | reverse complement strand
GGCACACGACGGCGGCGACGGCGAGCATGTCCGCGGGATCGGAGGCGCCCTCGGTCCGTTCGATGGCGTCGACCCGCATCATCTCGGCCGGGCTCTCCTGGTGGCATCCCATGCACAGCACGTGGCCGTCGGCCCGCGCCGCCATCTGGACGGTGTACCCCTCCATCTCGAAGGTGGCCAGCAGGTCGCTCAGCGCGCTGGCGTCGATCGGGTCTGCCATCGGTCCCTCCGGATCGGTGCCGCTATCAGGCGGCGTGGCGCTTGCCACCAGTCTCGCCCCGGTCGTCTATGAGGTCGAGCACCGCGTGTTCGATGACTCCTTGCGTGAGGAGGCTACCCCCGGTGCCCCCGGGCGGGCCGAGGCCGAGCCGGTCGAGAGCGGGGCGGATGCTGCGCTCCTCGCCGAAGCGGTCGATGGTCCTCGGGTCGATGTAGGAGGAGCGGCACACCGCCGGCGTGTTGCCGAGGTAGTGCGCGACCTCCTTCACGGCCCGTGTGACCGCCCGCTTGCGCCCGGACGGCGACGAGACCCCGCTGGACACGGCCAACGCCATCGCCGTCAGCACGGTGGCGTTCCAGGTGCGGAAGTCCTTGGCCGTGAAGTCGCCCCCGGTCACTTCCTTGATGTACCCGTTGATGTCCGCCGAACGCACGTCGATCCAACGTGAACGCTCCTTCCAGGCCAGCAACTCGGCTGTGCCGCCGCGCCGGCGTTTCAGCGCCGCCACCACGTCGACCACGGCCGGGTCGACGACCGACTGCACCCGTCGCTTGCCCGCCTTGGACACGTAGTCGAAGCTGACGGTGTCGCCGTCGACGGTGACGTGTCGCTTGTGCATGGTCGCCAGCCCGTAGGTCTGGTTCTCCTCGGCGTAGCCCTCGGTACCGATGCGGAAGAACCCGAGGTCGAGCAGCCGGACGGCGCATGCCAGCACCCGCTCGCAGGTGAGGCCGTCGTGGGCGAGGTGCTCGGCGACGGCGGCCCGCAGCCCCGGCAGGGCGGCGGCGAAGTCGAGCATGTGGTCGAACTTCTCGCGGTCCCGGTGGCGGCGCCAGTCGTCGTGGTACCGGTACTGGCGGCGGCCGCGGGCGTCGAGCCCGGTCGCCTGGATATGGCCGCGCGGATCGATGCAGATCCACACGTCCTCCCACGCCGGAGGGATGGCCAGGGCCCGGATGCGGTCGAGCACGTCGGGGTCGGTGATCCGCCGCCCGTCGGTGTCACGGTAGGTGAACCCGCGACCGGCCCGGCGCCGGGCGATCCCGGGCGACGAACAGTCACTGCGGCGGAGTCGAGTGCGGGTAGCCATTGCCGACCGCACGCCATCTACCCCGCCCGGGCCGGTTTCGATCCGCGGGGGGCCGGGTAGCGCCACATGCGATGGCCCGTCTCACCGATCACAACGTCGTCGGCACGTTCCCCGACCTCGATACGGCGCGAGAGGTCATCAAGGACCTGAACGAGGCGGGCATCGACGCCGACGACATCTCCATGCTCGGGCGCCAGGTCGAGGAGGTCACGAGCGACCCCGACACGCGTCTGCGCGACCTCGAGTCCACCGGCGATCTCGCCAAGAAGTCGGCGACCGCGGCCGGCGTCGGCTCGGTCATCGGTGGCCTCGCCGGCGCGGCCGCGTTCGCCATCCCCGGGATCGGTCCCGTGATCGGGTCCGGCATCTGGGCCGCCAGCGCGGGCGGCGCGATCGCCGGTGGCGTCGTGGGCGGCATGGTGGGCGCCATCGACGCGACCGAGCTCGGTCCGGAGTGGGAGGTCACCTACGGCGCGCCGCTGCAGGAGGGCAAGGTGCTCGTCGCCGTGCACGCCGGTGAGGACCAGGACGTGGACCGGGCCGCGAAGGTCTTCGAGAAGCGCGGCGCCGAGCGCGTCGACCACCTCGACGAGTCCGGCCAACCATGGCGTTCAGGCCACGCAGGCCCGCTCGGAAGTTCGCGCCAGAGCTAAAGGGGCCCCCACTGCCCGTCCTCATCGGCACCTCGGGCTGGCAGTACGCGCCGTGGCGCGGCCGGTTCTACCCGGAGAAGCTCGCGCCGGCGAAGTGGCTCGAGCACTACTCGTCCCGCTTCTGCACCGTCGAGGTGAACAACGCCTTCTACCGGCTGCCCGAGGCATCGACGTTCGAGCAGTGGGCGCGACGGACCCCGGACGGCTTCGTCGTGGCCGTGAAGGCCAGCCGCTACCTCACCCACGTGAAACGCCTCGCCGACCCGGATGAGGCGGTGGGCCGGCTCCTCGAACGCGCCCGCCACCTGGGCCCGAAGCTGGGGCCGGTACTCCTACAGCTCCCACCCACCCTGGTCGCCGACCTCGACCGCCTCGACGCGACCCTCGCGTGCTTCCCGCCTGACGTGCGGGTGAGCGTCGAGCTCCGCCATCCGTCCTGGTTCACCGACGAGACGCGCCAGCTCCTCTCCGATCGGGATGCGGCGCTGTGCCTGGCCGACAGCCCGCACCGCGACACGCCACGGTGGCGCACCGCGGGCTGGGGCTATCTCCGGATGCACGAGGGGCGCGCGTCACCGCACCCCTGCTACGGCCGGCAGGCGTTGGCGTCGTGGGCGTCACGGCTCGCGGACCTATGGACGCCGGCCGACGATGTCTACTGCTACTTCAACAACGACGCGCGAAGCTGTGCCGTGCGTGACGCCGCGATGTTTGCCCGGGCGGTCACCCGGGTCGGTTTGCACCCCACCCCGGTGCCGACGGCAAGGGACGTGCGAGTCGGCTGACCAGCCGGCTAGGCGGCGCGGAAACGGCTCGCCGGCGCGGCCGCCAACCGAGCCTTTGGGCCGGCGGCGGCGACCTCTTCGACGCTGATCTGCTCGGCCGCGCTGGCCAACTCGGCCTGCAGGTCACCGATCTCCCGATCCAACTTGTGGGCGTCCGCCTCCCGCCCCTGTACCTCGGCCCGCTGCTTGTTCTCCACCAGCTCGACCAGCTGGAGCTCGAGCCCGACCAGGTGGTCTTCCAGGTTCGGATTGCTCATGGACTCTTCCTAGCCACATCGGTCCGGGCCTACACCTCCGACGACCTAAGGTCAGAACGACAAGGAGGTGGCGGCGAGCATGAAGTTCCTCGTGTTGTGGAAGTTGGAAATCGGCCGTCTGACCGGTGACATGATGAAGTCGGTGCTCAAGATGCCCGAGTACGCCAAGCCCCTCGAGGAGCGGGGCAAGGTGATCGGGCGCTATCACATCGTCGGGTCGCACGGCGGGGCGTGGATCTACAACGTCGACACCAACGACGAGCTCGAGATGCTTCTCGCGCAGTCCCCCGTGTACAACTTCGCCCACTTCCAGGTGCTGCCCCTGGCGGACATGTCGTCGTTGCCCGTGCAGCCGCCGACGACGAACTAGGGCGACGACGATCGGACCCGGACGAGGGCGGCCGTTCCGGGACCGCACCGAGGCAGGCCGCGAGCTCGCCACGCTCCTCCGCCACTACGAGGGGCGGACGGGCGTGATCGTGCTGGGCCTTCCCCGCGGTGGTGTCCCGGTGGCGGCGGAGGTCGCGGCGGCGCTGGGTGCACCCCTCGACGTCTTCGTCGTCCGCAAACTCGGCGTGCCCGGCCACGACGAGCTGGCGATGGGGGCGATCGCCGACGGGGGCGTGCGCGTGCTCAACCCCAGTGTGATCGCGGGGCTGCGGATCTCCCCCGACGAGATCGACCGCGTGGCGGACCGTGAGGCCCGGGAGTTGGAGCGCCGCGCCCGCGCCTACCGCGACGACCGTCCCCCGCCGGAACTGGCCGGCAAGATCGCCGTGGTCGTCGACGACGGCCTGGCCACCGGCTCGACCATGCGGGCCGCCGTCTCCGCCGTACGCGCCCGCCAGCCGCACCGCGTCGTCGTGGCCGTCCCGGTCGGCGCCGCCTCTACCTGCGCCGAGCTGGCCGCCGAGGCGGACGAGGTGGTCTGCGCCCGCACGCCGCCGAACTTCCAGGCCGTCGGTCAGTGGTACGTCGACTTCTCCCCGACGACCGACGACGAGATCGCCCACCTGCTGTCGACGGGCTAGGCGCTTGGCGCCTCCGATCGACATAATGTTGTCGATGCGAGGGCAGACACCTCGCCCCGTGTGGGCCATAGGGTCCTCGCATCGGTGCAGGTCAAGAGTTAACTCTTCTCGCTCGGGTTCGGTGCAGACGCCTCGCCCAACTTGCAATGGGCCATAGGGTGCTGGATCCGACGGGGGATTGGCCTTGGGCGCGCGCGGCCTCGGAGCGAGGTTGCGGTCGGGCTACTGCCCCGAAGGGGCCACCGTTCACGCCGCCAGGCGTGAACGCGTTGCGAGCCTGTCCATCTCGGATTGGAAGGCGTCGAGGCGCCGGCGGAGCTGCGAGGGAAGCGGCGGGTCGGGCCCGAGGGCCTCCGCCAGCCCCGTGACCACCACCCGCCGGTGGGCTCGGGTCAGGAACACGGCGGTCCGCAGGCCGAAGTCGCTGACCTCGTATCGGAACGTGCGGGGGACGCGTTCGATCAGCCCGTGCAGGCGAAGGCGGCGCAGGTGGTAGCTCATCCGGCCCTGGGTCATGGCGCTGAGCGGCATGCCCAGCAGCGGGGCGAGGAGCTCTCGCAGGTCTCGGTTCGAGAAGCCCGAGGGCAGGAGGCGGAGGACCACCAGGGCCGACAGAAGCGCCTGGGTGGCGGGATGGTCGAAGCGAAGGGCGGGGGCACGCTGGCCGTCGACGATCACCGGCCGGCACACC
>JBOGIC010000782.1:0-13061 GCA_050744985.1 Acidimicrobiales bacterium | reverse complement strand
GGCCTGGTTGATGCCGAGCGAGCCGACGTTGAAGGCGGGGCGCTCGACGACCTGGAACCCGGCGCGGCGGAGAGGATCGATGTCCGGTGGGTCGACTGGGTCGTACCCTTCGATCTCACCGGTCTCGAGCGCCTGGCGGCGGGCGGCGCCGTCGGGGACGTAGCGAAAGATGATCCGGTCGAGATGGGCCTTCGTTCCCCAGTAGTCGTCGTTCCGGAGGAGGACCAAGCGGTCCTTCGGCGTCCACCGCTCGAGCTTGAAGGGCCCTGTCCCGATCGGGTGCTCGGTGCCGAACGTGCCTTCGAACCGGGGTGCGTCCGCGGCCCCGCTCACCTTGTCGGCCTCGTAGCGCTTCAACGCGTCCGGGCTGGCAATCGAGAACGGCGGGCTGGCCAGTGCAGACAGGAACGCTCCCGACGGCCGGGACAGGGTGATGACCGCTTGGTCGCCGGCCGGCGCTGCGCAGCTCTGGTACAGGCTCTCGGGCGGGGTGGTGGGCAGATCCCGTGTCGCGAAGCCGCCGAAGACGCCCTGCCAGACGCCCGACACGAACGGCGCCTGCAGGACGCCCGAGAAGTGGTACCAGCGCTCGAAGTTGGCGCAGACGGCGGCCGCGTCGAACGGAGCTCCGTCGTGAAAACGGACGCCGTGCTCGAGCTCGAAGCTCCAGACTCGTCCCGCCTCGCTCGAAGACCAGGACCGGGCCAGTCCCGGGACGATGGCCGTGCCGCCCGGTTCGAGCTTCACGAGGGTCTCGAAGATCTGGTAGGTGACTTGCAGGGCCACGATGTGGTTGGAGGTTGAGGGGTCGAGGCTGCGGGGATCGCTGAGAAGGCTGACCACGAATGTGCCACCCGCCGCCTTTTTGCCGTCGCTCCCACCTCCGCTACCGCACGCGGCCACCAAGCCGACGGCCACGAGGACCCCCACCGTCCGACGAAAGCGTCTCGTTCGCATCGCACCCTCCCCTTTCCGCCGCCAAGGCGTGACCACCGGGTGCCCGACCGTGCAACGCCGGGAACCGTAGACGGTCGGCTGCGCGCCAAGAGCGGGTGCCCATCGCGGGGACGGTGGGCGCCCGCTCGGGTGGCTCGTCAGCGGATGACGATCTGGACCCGAGGTGCGTCGTGGTGGATGGAGTACTTGGCGTGGAAGCGGAACGACCGTCCGCCGCCTCCAGCTCCTCTGCGGACGCGAACCAGACGGGGACGTCGGTGCCGTGCAGCACGGCAAGGTTCGGGGCGGGCTCCTGGCCCGGACCGTTGTCCCACACCTCGTGGCCCGACACCGTCAGCGGGCAGCCGAACGCGGTCGGGACGTCGAAGAATGCCATCAGGTTGAAGTCCTCGGGCACGCACGTCGGGAGCCGGTAGAACGGCACCACGGCCCACTCGTCCGTGTGGAGCGCCCCGCCCGGCTCGACCCGGGCGTAGGCCGGCACGCCCGGAGACTCCCCGGGGACGGTCAGGCTCACGTCGGCGTACGCGCTCTGGGCCGAGAGCCCGATCGCGAGCGCCGCGGCTGCCGCCACCAGCGCGCCGCGCCACCGGATGGTCCTCGTTGCATACATCCTCATCTCTCCTCCTCCTCGCTTCGACCGGCGTGGTCTTGTGCGGAGCAGGCGTGAGGACTCGGTTCACAACTGTGCAGCGCCGGGCCGGGCCCGGCGCGTACGCGTCGGCTTAGGCTCCGGACCGTGGCGGAGGGGCCGACAACGATCCGCTCGGGCATCCTCGAGCGCAAAGACGAGCTGGCCCACCTCGAATCTGCCCTGGCCGACACCGCAGACCGGTCGGGGGCGTGTCGTCCTGGTCGGAGGCGACGCCGGGTTAGGAAAGACGACCCTCGTGCGCGCCCTCGCCCAGATCGCAGAGCCGACGGACGTGCGCGTGCGATGGGGGAAGTCGTGGGAGGAGGGCGGCGCGCCCGCCTACTGGCCCTGGATCCAGGTGTTGCGGGCCCAGGCGGCCGAGACCGACGACGAAGTCCTTGCCCGCCAGCTCGGCCGCGGTGCTCCCGAGGTGGCGCAGCTGGTCACGGAGCTCGTCCCGCGCCTGGGCTTCGCCGCCGCCCCCCCCCCGTCTCCGGCGACGCCCAGGGCGCCCGCTTCCGTCTCTTCGACGCCGTCAGCGGTTACCTGCGCGCCGCATCGGCCGAGGGGCCACTGCTCGTGGTCCTCGAGGATCTCCACGCGGCCGACGAGCCGTCGCTCGCCCTCCTCCAATTCCTCGCTCGGGACCTCGACCGGCACCCGCTGCTGACGGTCGGCACCTATCGCGACCCTGAGGTTCGCAGCTCGCCGAGGCGCGACCGCCTCCTCCGGGCGATCGCCCGGGAAGGAGACCTTCTCCTTCTCGACGGCCTGGGGACCGAGAGCGTGGGGACGATGCTCGAGTGGCGCACCGGAAGCTCCCCGCCCGTTGCCCTCGCGCGCCAGGTTCGCGAGACCACGGACGGCAACCCCTTCTTCGTCGAGGAGATGGCCCGCACGCTGGCCTCGCGCGACCGGAACGTCTGGGGTCGCCTGCCCCTGCCGGAAGCGGTCATGCCGCGGTCCGTTCTCGCGTCGAACAGATCCCCGAGCACGTTCGAGCCGTCCTCTCGGTCGCCTCGGTCGTCGGCCGGGACTTCGGTGCCGCCATGGTCGCCCGGGTGGCCGGGCAGCGTCTGGGGGTCGTGGTGGACGCGCTGGGTGAGGGCGGCCAGGCGGGTCACGTCGAGGAGATCGCCCTCAACCGGTGGTCGTTCGTCCACGCCCTCGTGGGCGAGGCGCTCTACGAGGCGGTCCCACCGACGGAGCGCAAGCGGATGCACCGTTCGGTTGCCGAGGCGTTGGAGGAGCTGCACCCCGACGCAGTCGCAGAGATCGCCCACCACCGCGTCGAAGCGGTGCTCGAAGAGGTTGACGTCGACGCCGCCGTCTCCGCCTGCGAGCGGGCGGCCTCGGCCGCCGCGTCCGTGCTGGCCTTCGAAGAGGCCGAGACCTGGTACCTACGCGCGCTTCAGGTTCTCGATATGGGTGGAGGCCGACGACCGGCGGCGCTACGAGCTCCTGTGCTCCCTCGCCGAGGCCCGCGTGCGGGGTGGGTCACGGGCGGAGGGCCGGGAGGCGTACCGCCAAGCCCACGAGGTGGCGCTCCGGGACGGTTCGCCTGAGCTGATCGCCCAGGCCGCGCTGGGAGTGGCCGGGGTGCCGGGCGGGGACGCGGACCTCGACCCGGCCACCCGGGCCGTCCTGGAAGAGGCGCTCGCCGTCCTTCCCGACACCGACAGTGCCCTGCGCGCCCGCGTGCTCACCTTGCTCGGACACTTTGGCTGGGAGCCCGTCGCGGGTGAGCAGTCCGAGGATGACGGAGGTCGACTGCGCAGAGCGGGCATCGACATGGCCCGGCGCGTCGCCGACCCCCACGCTCTGGCGGACGTCCTGTGGCAGTGGCATCTCTGGTCCTCTCATGGCCGCGAGACACTCCCCGAGCGGCTCGCGGTGGCCGATGAGCTCGTCGAGCTGGCCAACGCGCGAGGCGACAAGGAGGGGGTCGTCCTGGCTCGGCAGTGGAGGATCGCCGATCGGTTCGAGGCTGGTGATCTCCCGGGCGCCCGGACCGAGCTCGCCGTCGCGACGCGAGAGGCTGACGAGCTGCGGCTGCCGTTCCTCCAGTGGAACGTCACGTACGCTCAGGCCACCCTCGCCCTCACCGAGGGACGACTCGCGGAAGTCGAACGGCTGGCCCACTAAGGCCTACGAGGTCGGTCGGCGGACAGGGTTCGCGATCGCCGAGAGCTTCTACTTCAACCACCTCATGTTCCTGCGGAGGCACGAAGGCCGGTTCGCCGAGGCCGAGGAGATCTGCCGCCAGGCCATCGAGCGCTACCCGGTGGGGGAGTACGCCACGGCCCACTGCCTCTTCCTCGCCGAGGTGGGGCGCCTGGACGAGGCTCGCGACGCACTGGACCGGAGCCTCGCGGACACACCCTTGCACGACCGGCGGATGACGGTCTTCTGGATGGCGTATTTCGGCGAGGTCTGCCACCTGGTCGGTGACGCGGGGCACGCCGCGCTTCTGTATAAACGCTTTGCTGCCGTACGCCGGCGGTCACGTCGTCTACGGAGTCATGAGCTTCTCGCTCGGCGCAGTCGACCGCTACCTCGGCCTACTTGCCACCGTGTTGCAGCGGTTCGACGATGCCGAGGCACACTACGAGTCCGCGCACCGCCTGCACGATCGCATGGGGGCCCGGGCGTGGGCGGGCCAGACCCGCGCCGACCACGGACGCATGCTGCCCACACGAGGAGGACCCGGCGACCGCGAACGGGCCTCGAAACTGCTCGAGGGGGCGCAGGCCTGCCTGCTCGAGCTGGGTGCCACCGCTCGTGCGGAGGGGATCGGCGCGCTCCTCCAGGCGCCGACTCGCACACGGTTCCGCCTCGAGGAAGAGGAATGGCTGCTCGAGTTCGAGGGGCAGGCCGTCCGCCTGCGCGACAGCAAGGGCCTGCAGTACCTGGCCCGACTATTGGTCGCCCCCGGCAAGGAGGTCCACGCCCTCGACCTGGCGGGGGAGCGAATGCTCGACGCCGAGCGGGGCCCGGCAGCGCCTCGCCGACCTGAACGCGGAGATCGACGACGCCCGTGCCGCCCACGACGCCGGCCGCCTCGAACGGGCCGAGGACGAGTTCGACCGTCTCGTGGCCGTACTGCGGGGGACGGCGCAGGCCGCCGACGCGGAGCGGGCCCGCCAGAGCATCAGTCGGGCGGTGAAGGGAGCGATCGACCGGATCGCTGCCGTCCACCCGTCATTGGGGGAGCACCTGCGGGCGACCGTCCGCACTGGCGCCTACTCGTCCTACGCCCCCGATCCTCGGTCTCCGATCGAGTGGGAGACGTGACCGCAACCGGTGGCGTCACACGACCGCACGACGGGGACCTGTCCGGCACGGCTCCGGGCGTCAACCGCCGGGTTGCACGACGCCGTTGACCATCAGTCGGTACGGGGCGTAGAGCTCGAGAGTCTCGGTCGGTTCGTCGTAGGTGATGACGGCCGCAACTGTCTGCGCTGCAGTTCCGAGCAGGGCGTCCACGTCGGTGCCGCTGAGGCGACCGCGGTTGGCCGAGTCCAAGGGGAGCCGGGTGACCCACGCCGCCCGGTGGTCGTCGGTATAGCCGATGAGCTGTACCGACCAGCCGGCAACGGGGATCGGATGGACTTGGGACATCGTCTGCCACGCCTCGAGCGTCGTGCCGTCGCTGAGCATCGCGTCCCCCACTGCAATGTTGTCGAACCACACGCCGGGAAGGGCGATCGACCAGTCGGTGACGTAACGGAACGCCAGCAACACTGTCTGACCCGCGTAGGGCGACAGGTCGACCGTCTCCCTGACCCACCCTTCCGACTCGCCGGTGAACCCGGGAAGGTTGGCGAGCACGGTGGGATGAGCCTGTGGGTCGGCGAGGGCAGTTGTGGGGGTGGCCGGCAGGCTCCTGTAGGTCCGGCCGCCGTCGCTCGAGATCTGGACGAACGCGAAGTCCCACTGCGACTCCGTGGAGTACCGCGTGCCGAAGCTCAGCACGGGGTTGGTCGTCGGGACCGATACGGGGCGCACGATCGACCGGTCGAGCAGATCGCCGGACCCCGAGTACAGGGCTGGGCCCCCGTCGTTCCCAGTGGGGTCGACAGTCCACTCCATCGGCCGCGTCAAGCCGCTGGCGCCGTCGAACGAGATCGATTCAATGGAGGCGGCGTTCACGTACTCGCCGGCGCCATCTCGCAGGCGGACATAGTCGGACCCGTTGGGGGGCGCCCCAGGCGTGTCGTATGCCCTCGGGGTATCCCAGTTGACGGTCGCGTGGAGCGTCGGGACCGAGAACAGCGCCTCCTGAGCTCCATGCAATTCAGCACCGTCGTCGAGGACGCCGTCGAGGGCGACCGCGGCCGCCCAGTCATGGACGAGATCCACGGCCCGCTTGCCCGGGTCCAGCTCGTCCAGCACTCGCTGCAGTCCCTCCAGGCCGTTGGCGTCCTGTCGGTGAAGCTCGGTCATCGCCCGGTCGCCGTATCGAGAATGAAGGAGCTCCATGAAGGTGTAGGCGGCGCCGTAGTCCGCTCGGATCCCTTTTGGGGCGAACGCGGCCTGGTCCCCCCAGACGGTCAACGAGTTCTCGGGTCCGGCAGGGCAGAAGAAGCGGGTCTGTGTATCGAGGCCGACGGCGTGGCCCAGGAAGCACTGGATGTTCGAATCGAAGTCATGATCGTTCAACGACCCCTCCGGTCGGGCGTAGCCGGTCAACGTCTCCGCCCACTGGGCCAGGCCCTCGTCCACCCAGGAGGCCTCGTCCGGGTCCTCGTAGTACTCGAGCAGGTGCTGGTACTCGTGGGCCAGGATCGATTCGATGTCGTGGGGCTTGGCCGGACGGTCTGAGCACGAGTCCGACGGGCCCTCGAGCGGGTCGGCGCCGAGACGGTTCGGCCAGTCCACTCCCATCACCGTGACGATGTTGCGATCGGTCATTTCCGTGAACCGCGCGGAGAAGAACCCCTGCGTGTTTCCCAGGCGGTTCACGTTGTCGAAGTCGTAGAAGCTGTCGCCTCGGATGTTGTCAACGAGGATCACGATGTTGTCCCCCTCGCCCTTGAAGGCGCTGGAGGGGACCTTCGGGACGCGTGCCGGCAGCGTGGCGTGCTTCCCGTCTCGCTCGGGTGGGGTGCTGAAGGAGGCGGACTCCTTCGGGAAGATCGTCCCGTCGAACTGACCTATGAGGTAGCGCACCTGCTCGTCGGTCACCTGCGTGCCCACCGCGTTGCGGCAGTCCCCGGGCGGGAACTCGAGCCCGGTCGACACCGCGTCGGCCCCGCTGGCCACCCAGACCTCGACGTGCTGACCCACGCCTCGAAGGGTGAAGTCCTTGGGGTAGTCGGGGATACCTCGCACGTAGTCCGTGGCCGGCCAAGTGCGGACAGTTCCGATCTTGACTTGGCTCTTCGGGTATTTCCCCCTCGCAAACACGTTGTGCGGTTCTGCCCCGGATCTCCCGGCGCCGCCATGGCCGCTCCCGTTGCTCTCGAGAAGCCTGGTGGCCTTCTCCGCGCGCACCAGCTCGATTGAGTCGCGGTGGGACGTACCGAACGCCGCGCCGGTGATCGCGCCGAGCAGCATGGAGGCTCCCAGGAACAGAGCCGACGCTCGGCGGACCGCCGAGCCCCGAGCCGAGCTCCACAAGACACGTCGCTGGACCGTCATTGTTGTCCCTCCCCGATATCGCCGACGCCGTCTCGGCGTGAAGAAGCGATGCACGAACGTGCAGTCGAGATCCAGAGGGGGCCACCCCGTAAAGGACGGTGGGCGCCCAGTGGTCAGGTGGGGACGTACCGGCGCAGCGCCGGAACGCAGCCGCCTCCTGAGGGCCGTCGGCCCCCTGCATCACCGGGAGCGATGTCACCGTGGTCCTGGACGCCCTCGGCGAGGCGGCGCGCGTAGGCGCTGTGGAGGAGGTTGGCGTCGACCGCTGGTCGTTCACCCACGCCCTGGTGCGGGGGTCCTCTACGACGCGCTCCGTCTGGCCGACAAGGCGGAGGGGCACCGGCTCGTCGTCGAGGCCCTGCGCATGCACGAGCGCATGGGGCCCGGCCGTTCACTGCCCAGGGCACCTAGACCACGGTCGCATGCTCATGGCCAGGCGCGGCCCTGGCGAGGAGCGGAAGCAGTGTCCGCACCGCGTCTGCTCCGCCTATGCGCAGGAACCCCGCACGTCCATCGAATGGAAGACGTTCGAGCGCCTGCTGACCCCCCCGAACTCGACCCGGACAACCCTTGGTCCGTCAGCGCCTGTCTCCGTCGTCGTACGGGATCGCGGCTCCGGCCATCGGTCCGACGCCGTGCTTGCCCGGGTGGTCCGGGATCGTGATGGCGACCTCGGCCATGTTGTTGCTGTAGTCCGATTCCTCGATCATGCGACAAAGCATCGGTTCCTGAGGACGCGTGATCGGACAGGGCTCACCGGGCGCACGGTCGAAGGAGGGATTGACTGTGACCCGCAGAAGGTAGTCGCCCGCCGGGACTGGCTCTTGGCCGTCGGCTCCGTCCAGAACGATGTATTGACCGCCGAGGTAGAAGCGATAGGTGTCGGCCCACCCGTGGCTCAGCCCCTGGTTTCCGGGGACCCCGACGCCGCCACACGAGCGAAACTGCGCAGGTCGCCGCGGCTGCTCCAGAGCGCCCGGGTTCGGGTCGGAGTCGATGATGCAGAATGGTGCCTTCGCCGCCCGCCACACGCGGCCAGACTCGGCGTCGACGAGTTCGTACAGCGTGTGGTTGCGCAGGTGGAAATGCCGGTGACACGTCGCGTACTCGTAGAACCCGTCATTGGCGGCGACGTGCACGTTCGGGTCTCCGAGGACCAGGTCGGCGTCGCCGACATTGGGGGTCATGACCGTGAACCGGAGGAGCCTGTGCATGCCCGGGGTGATCCCCGCCTCCTCGACGCTGCACAGCCCCTTCGGCAGATCCTCGTCCCTCACGACCCACTGGTGAGCGAGCACCTCCTCTCGAACGGTGAGGTCGACCATCCCTTCGACGTCCGGATAGGTCGAAGGCGAACCGGCGTCAGCGCGGCCGGCCGCGAGGCACAACGCGGCGACCGCCATGGTCCCGACCAGCGCCAAGGCGGCTTTGCGCCGCAGGTTCTCAGGAGTTTTCATCCGGACCCGTCCTTCCCCTCTACCGATTGCGTGCGAGTGAGAGGCGTGAAAAGTGACTGAACGTTTGTGCAGTTGGCGCGGGGGTCCGCCCGCGGTTCAGCATTCACTCGACGGTGGATGCCTGCCTGGCGGACGGCCGGGCACCCTGCAGGGCGACCGTCCGCACGGGCCCCTACTCGTCGTACACCCCGGACCCCCGGGCCCCCATCGACTGCGAGACGTGAGAGCCGTTCGCCGTGAGGCGGCCGGCAGCGATCTCTTCGGCCCAGTGGCAGGCCACGCGGTGGCCCGGCGACAGCTCCCGGAGTTCGGGCACCTCGTCGTGGCAGCGCGTCGGCTGCCGAAAGGGGCAGCGGGTGTGGAACCGGCAGCCGGCCGGGGGGGCGAGGGGCGAGGGAGGGTCACCGCCCAGGATGATCCGCCGGCGCCGGTCCTCGACGTCGGGATCGGGGACAGGGATGGCCGACAGGAGGGCCACGGTGTACGGGTGCCGCGGGGCGGTGAACAGCTCCTCGGCGGGCGACTCCTCGACGAGCACGCCCAGGTACATGACCGCGACCCGGTCCGAGACGTGGCGGACGACGGCGAGGTCGTGGGCGATGAACAGGTAGGCCAACCCGAGCTGCTCCTGGAGGTCCTGGAGCAGGTTGACGATCTGGGCCTGGATGGAGACGTCGAGAGCCGACACGGGCTCGTCGAGCACCACCAGGTCGGGCACCAGGGCGATCGCCCGGGCGACGCCGATCCGTTGCCGCTGGCCACCGGAGAACTCGTGCGGGTACCGCGCCGCCGCCCCCACCGGGAGGCCGACCAGGCCCAGGAGGTCGCGGACGCGTCGGCGCACGGCCGGACCGCGCGTGCCGTGGGCCCGCAATGGCTCGGAGAGGATGGACTCGACGCTCTGGCGGGGGTCGAGGCTCGAGTACGGGTCCTGGAAGACGAGCTGCATCCGCCGGCGGAGAAGGCGCAGCTCCTCGCCCCGGACCGTCGAGATGTCGCGCCCGTCGAAGGTGATCTGGCCCGACGTGGGCTCAATCAGACGGAGCACGGCCCGCGCCGCCGTCGTCTTGCCACAGCCCGATTCGCCCACCAGGCCGAGCGTCTCCCCCGGGGCGAGCTCGAGATCGACGCCGTCGACGGCACGCACCGCCCTGGCCCTCCGTTGGAGGACCAGGCCCTCTCGGACGGGGAAGTGGACCTCGAGGCCGCGTACCTCGAGCAGCATCACTCGGCGGGCGCCGGTGCGCCCACCGGGTTGAGACACCGCACCTGGCGGCGGGAGCCGGCGCCGTCGCCGACGAGTGTGGGCGGGCCCGCTCGGCAACCTTCCACCTCGTTGCCGCACCGCGGCGCGAATGCGCAGCCCCGGGTCCACGCGACCACGTCGCGCGGCGAGCCGGGAATGGCGCGGAGCCGCTCCCTGGCGGCTCGGTCCACGCGGGGGATCGATGCGAGGAGCCCGGTGGTGTACGGATGACGGGGCTGAGCAAAGATCTCGTGTCTGGGCGCGGACTCGACGACGCGCCCGGCGTACATCACGTAGACGGTGGCGCACGTGCCGGCCACGACACCCAGGTCGTGGGTGATCAGCAGCAGCGCCATCTCCGACTCGGCCGTCAACCCCCGGAGCAGTTCGAGGATCTGGGCCTGGACCGTGACGTCCAAGGCGGTCGTGGGCTCGTCGGCGACCAGGAGGCGGGGTTGCCCGGCGATGGCCATGGCGATGGCGACCCGCTGGCGCATCCCCCCCGACAGCTGGTGGGGGAAGGACCGGGCCCGCCGGCCGGGGTCGGGAAGCCCCACCCGGTCGAGCAGCGCCACCGCTTCCCGGTGGGCCTGCCGTCTCGGCGTGCGGAAGTGCTGTTCGAGGACCTCGGCGACCTGCCGCCCGACCGTCAGCACCGGGTTCAGGGCGGTCATGGGGTCCTGGAAGACGATCGCCACTTGACGACCCCGCAGCGACCGCAGGGAGCGGGCTGGGAGCTCACGCAACGAACGGCCGTCGAAGACGACCGAGCCCGACACCTGGGCCTCGCCGGGGGGCAACAGGCCCAGTACGGCCAGAGCGGTGACCGTCTTCCCGCAGCCCGATTCGCCGACCAGTCCCACGGCCTGCGCCGCCTCCACGTCCAGGCTGACGCCATCGACGGCTCGCACGTCGGCGCCTCCGCTTCGCCCGGGGAACACCACCTCGAGGTCCTCGACGGAAAGCAGCGGCACGCTACCGCCGCAGCTTGGGATCCAGGGCCCCCCGGAGCGCTTCGCCGACGAGGTTGAAGCCCAGCACCGTGAGCACGATGGCGGCACCCGGGAGGAGTACCAGCTGCGGAGAGGTCTGCAGCGCCCGCTGACCCTCGGCCAGCATGGTCCCCCACTCGGGCGTTGAAGGATCACTGGGTCCCAGGCCCAGGAAGGCCAGACCGGCCGCGTCGAGGATGGCGCCGCCGAGAGCGAGCGTGGCGGCGACCAGCACCGGGGAGACCGAATTGGGCACCAGATGGCGCACGACGATGGTCCGCCGCCTCACCCCCAGCGAACGTGCCGCCAGTACGTAGTCCCGTTCCCGCTCCGAGAGCATCACCCCGCGCAACAGGCGGGCGACGACGGGCACCCCAGCGACGCCGATGGCGACCATGACGGAGAAGAGGCTGGGGCCCAGGAGGGCGGCCACGGCGACGGCGATCAGGAGTCCGGGGATGGCGAGCATGACGTCCATGAGGCGCATGAGCAGGGTGTCGACCCATCCGCCGAACGCTCCGGCGACGGCGCCCACGGCGAGACCGACGAGTCCACCGAGGGTGACCGATACGACGCCGATGACGAGCGACGAGCGGGCCCCGTAGAGCAGCCGGGAAAGCTCGTCGCGGCCCTGCTGGTCCAGCCCGAGCGGGTGCTCCCGCGTGGGGCCGGGGACGAGCCCCGGCCGGATGCCGGAGAGGTCGCCCTCACTCACGTCGTGGGGGGCGATGACCGGCGCGGCCAGCGCGGCCACCACGAACACCCCGATGATGACCAGGCCGACCAGCGCCGCTCGGTCGTGCCGGACGCGAACCCAGACCTGCCGGCCTGGGCGTCCGGGCTCGTCGTCGCCGGCTTCGAGACCGAGGGAGGCGGCCTCGACTTCGGTCAAGCTCATCGGACGCGCACCCTGGGATCGAGTGCGGCATAGGCCAGGTCGACGAGGAGGTTCACCAGGATGAAGACCACGGCGACGAACAGGACGCCCGCCTGGAGCACGGGGTAGTCGCGGTCGGAGATGGCCTGCTGGAGGAACGTCCCGATGCCGCCCCAGGCGAACACGATCTCGACGAGCACCGTGCCCGAGAGGAGGAAACCCGTGGTGAGCCCGACGACGGTGGTGACGGGGAGGAGGGCGTTGCGCAGCACGTGCCGTCGGTCGACGATCCGCTCGCTCATCCCCTTGGCGTCGGCGGTCCGCACGTAGTCCTCGGCACTGACGTCCATCACCGCGGCCCGGGTGATGCGGGCGACGAACGCCGTGGGCACCGAGGCCAGGGCGACGGCGGGCAGCACCAGGTGGCGGAGCGCGTCGACGAGGGCGGCGCCGTCGAGGGTGACGAGGGCATCGAGGACGTAGAGGCCGGTCGGGTGAGAGGTGTCGCGGGTGACGTCCAGACGGCCGACGCTCGGCAACCAGCCCAGCTTCACCGAGAAGACGTACTTCAGGACGAACGCCAGGAAGAAAATGGGGACGGAGACCCCGACCAGGCACGCACCGAGGGAGAGGTGGTCGAACCAGCCGGGGGCCCGGCGGGCCGAGGCGACGCCGAGGGGGATCCCGATGCCGACGGTCAGCACCAACGCCGCCAGGGCGAGTTCGACGGTGGCGGGAAATCGGCGCCGGAGCTCGGACGAGACGTCCTGCCGAGTGGTGATGCTCTGTCCGAAGTCGAGCCTCATCGTGCGTCCGAGCCAGGACAGGTACTGCTGGTGGAGCGGACGGTCGAGGCCGTAGAGACGGCGCACCTCGGCGGCCGCCTCCCGGGTCACCGTCGGGTCCGCGGTGCCGGTGCCGCTGGCGAGGAGGGCGGCCGACGGATCCCCGGGCAGCGCCCGCACCCAGGCGAAGACCACGATCGACAGGCCGAACAGGATCGGCACGAGTTGAAGGACGCGCCGGACGGCGACCTTCAGCACGATGCCCGCATTCCCCCACCGTTGGTCTCCGTCGTCCAATCCTGCCCCAGCCCTCGTCCGGGCTCAATACCGGGGGCGGCCGCACGCCACACGGTCGGAGTATGCCGCTGGGGGCCTTGCCCGAACGACGACCGACGGTTATCTGGAGTCGGTCGAGCGAGAGTCCTATGGGGGAATGGCCAGCGGGGCGCGCGGCACACGCGTCCCGGGGG
>JBOGIC010000781.1:0-3084 GCA_050744985.1 Acidimicrobiales bacterium | reverse complement strand
GGCCAGCACCGACCCGGCCAACCCCTACGGCGTCGCCCTTCCGTGGCCGGCGGCCGGTGGGCGGCGGGTGGCCGGCGCCTACGTCGTCGTGCACGACGGCCTCCCGTCGCTCTACCTGGAGAAGGGCGGGCGGGGCCTGGTCGCCCTCCGCCCGCTCGACGGCACGTGGGAGGACGCCGCCGTCGCCGTGCTCGACACGCTGGTCGAGAGCGGCCGGCTGCGGCGGCTGGCCATCGAGCGCTACGACGAGGAGCTGGCGCCGGTGCTGCGGGCCGCCGGGTTCGTCCCCTCGCCCAAGGGGCTGGTGCGGTACGCCTGAGGGGGACGTCCTCTTCCGCACGGCCGTCACCCTGCAGCGCTGGTTGGCCGGGCGGGAGATCACCGGCGCCAGCACGACGGTCGCCCGACTGCCGGCGGCCAAGCTGGTCGGCCAGCGCGTCGAGGCGGTCGAGGCCCGCGGCAAGCACCTCCTGATCCGGCTCGACTCCGGCCAGGTGCTGCACAGCCATATACGGATGACCGGTTCGTGGCACGTCTACCCCGCCGGCCGGCCGTGGCGGCGGAAGCGGGCCGAGGCCCGGCTGGTCATCACCTGCGCCGACCGGGTGGCGGTGTGCTTCAACGCCCCCGTCATCGAGCTGCTGGCCGCTCGCATGGAGGCGGTCCACCCGGCGCTGGCCGGCCTCGGTCCCGACGTGCTCGTCGACCCGCTCGACCTCGACGAGGTGGTCCGGCGGGCCCGGCGCCTGCCACCCGACCTGGCCCTCGGCGAGCTGCTGCTCGACCAGCGCGTGGCCGCCGGCATCGGCAACATCTACCGCACCGAGTCGCTGTTCCTGGAGGGCCACAGCCCGTGGGCGCCCCAGTCGGCGATCGGCGACGACGATCTCGGGCGGCTGGTGACGACCGCCAGCCGGCTCATGAAGCGCCAGCTCGGGCCCTTCAGGCCTGCGTGGCCCGAACGCCGTGACAGCCGCGAGCCCCGCTGGGTCTACCGCCGGGCGGGTCGGCCGTGCCGGCGCTGCGGCGCGATCATCCAGTCGAAACCGCAGGGCGAACTGGCCCGCATCGCCTACTGGTGCCCCACATGCCAGCCATAAATCGACGGCTGATCGTCGACCTCTCGCCGCTGCGGGAGTCGCGGGACTACCGGTTCCTGTTCGCCGGCCAGGCGCTCGCCCACCTGGGCAGCCAGATCACCGTGGTGGCGATCCCGCTGCAGGTCTATTTCCTGACCCGGTCGTCGTTCGCCGTCGGGATGATCGGCCTGGTCTCCCTCGTCCCGCTCGTCGCGATCACGCTGTTCGGCGGCGCCGTCGCCGACGCCGTCGACCGGCGCAAGCTCCTCCTCGTCACCCAGCTCGCCCTGGCCACCACCAGCGCGGTCCTGGCCCTCAACGCCGGTCGAGGCCGGGCCGGCCTCTGGGTCGTCTACGGCTGCGCGGCCCTCACTTCCGGCCTGGCCGGGATCGACCTGCCGACCCGCAACGCCATCCTGCCCAACCTGGTGCGGCGGGAGCAGTTCGTCGCGGCCGCGTCGCTCGGCCAGGTCCTGTTCCAGGTCGGGCAGGTCGCGGGGCCGGCCGTGGCGGGCGTCATCATCGGCCAGTCGAGCCTCGCCACCGCGTACTGGGTCGACGCCGTGCTGTCGGTGGCGGCCATGGGCGGCACCTTCGCCATCCGCCCCCAGCCACCCCAGGGCGGCGGCACCCGGGCGGGACTGGCGTCGGTCATGGAGGGCCTGCGTTACCTCAAGGGGCGGCGGGCCCTCATCGGCACGTTCGTGATCGACATCAACGCCATGGTGTTCGGGATGCCCCGGGCCTTGTTCCCGGCCCTGGGCACAGGCCTGTACGGCGGCGGGGCGGCGACCGTCGGCCTCCTCTACGCCGCGCCCGGGGCCGGCGCCCTCGTCGGGGCCCTGCTCACGGGCTGGGTCGGCCGGGTGCGCTGGCAGGGGCGGGCCGTGATCATCGCCGTCATCGGATGGGGCGCCGCCATCGCCGCCTTCGGCCTGGTCTCCTGGCTACCCCTCGGCCTGTTCCTGCTCGCCCTCGCGGGGGCGGCCGACGTGATCTCCGCCGTCTTCCGCAGCACGATCCTGCAGCTGTCCACACCCGACGCCCTGCGCGGGCGGCTCAACGCCGTCCACATCGCCGTCGTCACCGGCGGCCCGAGGCTGGGCGACGCCGAGTCGGGGGTCGTGGCGGCCGCCACCACGCCCCGCTTCTCGGTTGTGTCCGGCGGCGTGGCGTGCATCGCCGGGGCGCTGCTCGTGGCCAAGCTCCTACCCGAGCTCACCCATTACGACGGTCTGGAGAGGCCGGCCGAAACCCCCCCGTATACTTCGGGGCGGGAGCCCGACCAGGCAACGGGGCAGGGCGAGGCTCCAACGCCCTGAAACCTGAGGGAGGACCCATGGCTGACGCCGCCAGCACCGGCCGCGTGTCGACCGTCGCCGACATCATGACCCTCGACGTGCTGACGATCCCGCCGTCGACGTCGGTAGCCGATGCGTGCGCGGCCATGCTCGGACGCGCCGGCGGGAAGGTCGGCTCGGCGATCGTCACCGACAACGGCAAGCCCACCGGAATCTTCACTGAGCGCGACCTCGTGCGGGCCACGGCGGCCGGCGCCGACCTGGCCAAGAGCCCGGTGTCGGAGTGGATGACCGAGAACCCCGACACCGTGCCGCCCGACATGGACACGTACAAGGCCTACATCGCCCTCCACGAGCACGGGTACCGGCACTTCCCCGTGGCCCAGGACGGCAACCTGGTCGGCATCATCTCGATGCGGGACATGCTGCGGGTGGCGTTCGTGCAGCCCGTCAAGCACCCGAGCCTCGTCGAGGCGCCCAAGGGTCTCGAGGGTGTCGTCGTCGCCGAGACCGAGGTGGGCGACGTCCGGGGCCAGGAGGGCTTTTACCACTACCGGCAGTACAACGCCGTCGAGCTGGCCGAGAAGCGCAGCCTCGAGGACGTGTGGTTCCTCCTCTACAACCGCCACCTGCCCTCGCGCGGCGAGCGGGCCGACTTCATGGCCGAGATCCAGGAACTGCGCACGATCCCGGCGTCGGTCCAG
>JBOGIC010000780.1:0-2409 GCA_050744985.1 Acidimicrobiales bacterium | reverse complement strand
GACGAGGATACGGTGGCTTCGTGATCCGCTGGGCGTTGGCGCCCCTCGCCATCGTGGCCGCGCTGACGGTGGCTGGCGGTCTGCGCTCCGACGGTCCGGCGGCGACCGCCGAACCGGTGAAGTCCTGCGGCACCTACGAGCTGCGGCCCGAGGACCGCTCACCCCATTACACGGATCAGCGCTGCCTCGTCGACGCCTTCCGCGCCGGCCGGCCGGTGACGCTGCAGCTACGGGCGTTCACGCCCGACGGCAAGCTCTTCCTCCACGACTACCGGGTGATCGGTCCGCGACTGCTCGAGATCCGGGTCCGCGGCGAGGGCCCGTCGCGCGTGCGGTGCCGGGAACTCGAGATACGCCCGGGCCGCCCCGCCGTCCAGCGCTGCACCGCTGCGTAAGAGTCAGTTCGCGCCGGGCGATACCACGTCGACCACGCGCCGGCCGCGGCGGCGGCCGAACTGCACGGTGCCGTTGGCCAGGGCGAACAGCGTGTCGTCGCCCCCGCGGCCCACCTGGAGGCCGGGGTGGAAGTGCGTGCCGCGCTGGCGGACGATGATCGACCCGGCCGTGACGGCCGTGCCGTTGTAGGCCTTCACGCCCAGCCGCTGCGCCGCCGAGTCACGCCCGTTACGGGTGGAGCCGCCTCCCTTGGTCTTGGACATGGGTCAGGCCTCCCCGAACGCAATGGATGTGATCTCGATGGTCGTGTACTTCTGGCGGTGACCCCAGCGCTTGCGCTGGTTGGACTTGTTCTTGTACTTGAAGCCGCGGATCTTCGGCCCCTTGGCCTCGCCCACGACCCGAGCCGCCACGGCCGCCCCGGCCAGGTCGCCGGCCGCCGCCACGACCCGCTCGCCGTCGACGACGAGCACGGGCACGAACGTCACGTCGGCCTGGTCGCCGTCGAGCGACAGGCGCTCGACATCCAGCCGCTCGCCCTCGGCCACCTTGTACTGCTTGCCACCCGTCTTGATCACCGCATACATAGGCGGACGAGCCTACCCCCTGCCTTCCGTTTGATTTGCAGAACGGGGGCCCCCAGCCCCCAATGGCGCGGAGTAAAAGGGCTGGAGGGGCTACAGCAGGGACTCGTCGAGGATGATGCCCCGGCCGGCGCAGGTCGGGCAGGTGGCCGAGAAGGACTCGACGAGGCCTTCGGACACCCGCTTGCGGGTCATCTCGACCAGGCCCAGCTCCGAGATGTCGAAGACCTGGGTGCGGGTCTTGTCCCGGGCGAGGGCCTCCTTGAAGCACCGCAGCACCTCGTCGCGGTTCTTCCTGATCTCCATGTCGATGAAGTCGATGACGACGATGCCGCCGATGTCGCGCAGGCGGAGCTGGCGGGCGATCTCCTCGGCCGCCTCGAGGTTGTTGACGAAGACCGTCTCCTCGAGGCTCGACGAGCCGACGTTCTTGCCGGTGTTGACGTCGATGACCGTGAGGGCCTCGGTGCGTTCGATGATGAGCGACCCGCCCGACGGCAGCCACACCTTGCGGTCGAGCGCCTTGTGCAGCTGTTCGTGCACGTGCTGGCGCTCGAACAGCGGCAGGCTCGGGTCGTCGTACAGCTCGACCCGTTCGGCCAGCTCGGGGATGAGGGCCTCGACGTAGTCGCGCACCTCCTGGTAGAGCGTGGCGTCGTCGAGGATCACGCCGCGGTAGTCGCGGTTGAACTCCTCGCGGATCACCCGCACCGCCAGCGGCGGCTCCCGGTAGAGCAGGGCGGGCGTCCGCGACTTCTTGGCCAGCTCGTCGAGCTGTTCCCACTGGCGCTTCAGGCGCTCCACGTCCCGGCGCAGCTCCTCGGGCGTGGCCCCCTCGGCGGCGGTCCGGACGATGAGCCCGTGGCCCTCGGGGCGCACCTCGTCGAGGATCTTGCGCAGGCGCTTGCGCTCGTCGTCGGCCAGCCGCTTGGAGATGCCGTAGGTCGAGCTGCGGGGGATGAAGACCACGAACCGGCCCGCCATCGACACTTCCTGGGTGAGCCGGGCCCCCTTGGTGCCGATCGGGTTCTTGGTGACCTGGCACAGCACGCTCTGGCCCGGGCGCAGCAACTGCTCGATGCGCGTGCCGCCCTTTTCCTCCACGTCCTCCTGGTCGTACTGGACGTCGCCCCGGTAGAGGACTGCATTCTTCGGCGTGCCGATGTCGACGAACGCCGCCTCCATGCCGGGGAGGACGTTCTGCACCCTCCCGAGGTAGATGTTGCCGTGGATCTGCGTGGCGTCGTCGGCCGGACGGGAGACGTAGTGCTCGATGAGGCTGCGGCCCTCGAGGACGGCGATCTGCGTGGCGCCCGTACGGGTGTGCACGCACATGAGGTAGCGCCCGACCGGCCGTCCCTTGCGTTCCTTGCCCCGGCGGCGCTCGAGCGTCTCCTCGTCGAGCACGACCGGCGCCTCGGCGTTGGGC
>JBOGIC010000779.1:0-2065 GCA_050744985.1 Acidimicrobiales bacterium | reverse complement strand
GCGAACGGCCAGTAGTCGGCGGCGGAGACGGCGTGGATGGTCGAGCGCAGCAACGTGCCCTGGACGATCTGACGGCGTTCCAGCGCCTCGGTCACGGCGCCGCGCCGCAGCCCCGCCACCCGAGACCACAGACCGAGGTAGATCGACGGCGCGTACTGCGCCTGGAGGCCGCCCATCAGCTCGAGGGCGCGGGGGATCGCCACCGGCCGCCGCTCCAGCAGCAGTTGGCGGGCCAGCAGCGCCCGGTTCAGCTCACGGGTCGAGAGGGTGCGCATGGGTTCCGTTCGATTTAGCGTGGCCGCGATGACGGTTCCGAACTACGGCGTGCTGAAGGGTAAGGCCCTCGCAGGCAAGCTGGCGGGCAAGGGCGGGAAGAAGCCCCACTTCCAGATCCACATCCGGGCGGTGGAGGTCGAGCACCGCATCGCCGTGAACGTGGTGTCCGATCAGGCCCCGTCCGAGCTGCTGTTCCTCCTCGTCCCCGACTTCGCCCACCCGTTGCTGGCCCGGCTCCCGGAGCTGGCCGAGGGCTTCACGCCGATCCCGAGCGAACCGGCCGGCCTGGCCGTCGACTTCGTCCGGGACACGCTGTTCCAGCCGACCGACATGAAGGCGCTGCCGTACAACGCGCCGGGCACCGGGGACGACCTGGGGGAGATCTTCTCGCTGTATGTCCAGCGCGCCGTGGAGCGCGGGGCCGACCTCTACGCGTTCGGGAGCAGGTGGGGCCCGGAGGACGCCAAGCCCGACGAGTACTTCGGCTTCGCACCCGGCAACGGGATCCACGACATCCACTTCAACCAGGGCAGCCCGCCGCCCCACGAGAAGGACAACGGCGTCTGGCAGGACGGCGCCCTGTTCGTGAACTTCCCGGCCGACGGAAGCTGGCTCGGGTTCTTCCTCGCCTTCCAGTCGCAGTTCGCCCACACCGACGAGCACGGCAACCCGATCCCGGGCTCGGGGATGTTCGGCCAGCCCGAGGGCACCGGCGCCATCATCGACCTCCCGGGCATGCGTATCGTGGCCGCCCTCGTGAACCCCGGCGGCGACGACCCGGGCCAGGAGACCGTCACGCTGCTCAACACCGGGCGGGAGCGCATCGACCTCGCCGGCTGGACGATCGTCACCGGCGCCGGCCCGCGGACCGTCATCGACGGGCCGGCTGTCGCGCCTGGCGACGCCGTGCGCATCGCCCTGCCGGCACAGGTGCTGCCCCTGCCCAACCGCGGCGGCACCATCACGCTGCTCAACCCCGACGGCCTGAAGGTGCACGGGGTGGCCTACACGGGCGACCAGGCGCGGGCCGAGGGCTGTACCGTCGCCTTCTGATGGACTACAGGCTCGAAATGGTGCCGGTACCGGTCACCGACGTCGACCGGGCCAAGGCCTTCTACACCGAGAAGGCCGGGTTCAACCTCGACGTCGACCACCAGCCGAGCGACGCCTTCCGGGTCGTGCAGGTGACGCCACCCGGATCGGCGTGCTCGATCTCGTTCGGCATCGGGATCACCGATGGCACACCGGGATCAATCCGCGGCCTGCACCTGGTCGTGACCGACGTCGTCGCCGCCCACGACGAGCTGGTGGCGCGCGGCGTCGAGGTGAGCGACGTCCGCCACATGGGCCCGGAGGGGTGGGTGCCGGGCCCCGATCCCGAGCACCGCCCGTTCATGACCTACGCCGACTTCGCCGACCCCGACGGCAACACGTGGGTCCTGCAGGAGCACCCGTAGGACACGCGTTCAGGCTTCAAGCCCGGCCTCGCCCGCGACGATAAAGAACGCATGGCGGGTGCCATCGGCCTCGAGGTTCGCCACACGCCCGGTTGGGTCGAAGCGTGGCGCAACACGACCTGCGTCGCTCGGATCGCGATAAGCGGTGTCGACCCGCTGCGGCTGATGGTGCGGGTGGAGAGCCACGCGTTCGGGCGGGAGGGCATGCAGGCTCTGGTCGCAGTCCTCCTGGACCTCGGCGGAGGTGCGCCACTGCTCCTCGACACGGCCGACCTGCTCCTCCGGTACGAGGCGCGGCGGGCCGGCTTCGGCGGCGGGCTGCGGCTCCCGCT
>JBOGIC010000778.1:0-5115 GCA_050744985.1 Acidimicrobiales bacterium | reverse complement strand
GCCCTCGGCCGGGCCGAGGAGCTGGGTCATGCGGACGCAGGCGTCGGCGGTGCGGGCGGACAGCGCGTCGAGCAGGCCGGCCCACACGGCGCCCGGGGGCGCATCGGGGAACGTCACGGGTTCTCCGTGAGCCAAGGCGTCCACCGCGTCACGGAGGTCGACCGGCGCGGCCGTCGCCGCGAGGCGGTCGAGCTCGGGCGGCGTGTGGCCGAGCGCGACGGCCGCCGTGTCGAGGACGATGCCGGCCCGGGCGCCGCTCACGAGGGCGGCCCACTCGCGGCCGCCCGGGTACACGGTGAGGGCGATCTGCAGCCGGCGCGCCTCGGCGCGGTCGGGGCGGACCGGTGAGCGACGGACCACCGTCTCGGCCGTGCCGACCGAATTGCCCAGCCGGTGCGGCCCGACGGCGGCGCCGGCCATGCCGGCCAGATGGTCATGGCCGGCGATCGTGACGGGTACGCCGTCGGGCAGACCCGGCCATGACGTGCGGCCCATCACGGCGCCGGCGGGTCGGACCGGGGGGAAAAGGTCGAGCCCGAAGCCGAGGGCGTCGGCGACCTCCGGGATCCACTCGCGGGTACCGACGTCGTAGCAGCCGGTGCGGGCGGCGAGGGAATGCTCGGTCGCCTCCGCGCCCGTCAACGCGTGCAGGCACAGCTCGGGCACGCCCAACCACCGGGCGGGTCGACCGATGCCGTGGTCGACCAACCACCCGAGCTTGGCGGCGGTCAGGACCGTGCGGACGGGCTGGCCGATGCGCAGGGCGAGGTCAGGGCCGAGCGCGCGCTCGAGGGTACGCACAGCTTCCTCGCCGCGTCCGTCGTGCCAGCCGATCACGGGGGCGAGCGGCTTCCCGCCGGCGTCGAGGGGCGCGCCGCTCTCGGCCTGCCCGGCGATACCCACCGCGCTGACGCGCCGGCGGGCCTCACCGTCGAGTCCACGCACGACCTCTTCGAGCGCGGCGCGCAGATCGTCGACGGCCATCTCGACCCGCCCGCCGGCCTGCGTGGCCCGAACGCCACGACGGTCGCTGACGAACGGCGTCGAGACGGCGGCGTGGGCGACCTCGGCGCCGTCCGCATCGAGCAGCAGCGCCTTGATCGTGCTCGTGCCGATGTCGACGCCGAGCAGCAGCGGCGTCAGTAGTCGCTCGCCCAGTCGCCCTCCTCGACGTCCCAGTCGACGTCGCCCGGGATGGCCACCTGCACCGTCAGATGCGTCATCGCGGACGACGGGGTGCCGCCGTGCCAGTGCCACTCGCCGGGCTCGACGGTGACGACATCCCCCGGTCCGACGGTGCGACGGCCGTCCTCGGTGGCGACGATGCCCTCGCCCGCGGTGACGTGGAGCACCTGGCCCGACCGGTGGAGGTGCGGCCGGGTACGCGCGCCCGCCTCGAAGTGGACGGCGAACACGGCCGGCTGGTCGCCGAACGGGCTCGTGAAGCGCTGGAACCGCGCCTCACCCTGGAAGTGCGGTTGGTACTCGGGCGGGAGCTGCCCCTGCGTGTGGTCGATGCGGTCGAACTCCATGCCGGCCAGGTTGCCACGGGTGGGTACGGTGCTCTGGATGACTGAGCTGGGCGACCTGCTCGAGCTGCTCCACGGCGCCGGCCATCGGTGGCGCACGGCGCAGCTCGTCGTGCGGCGGTGGACCGACGGCGAACTGTCCGGCCGGGCCATGCGCCGGCTGGCCGAATCGCGCCCCGGCAGCATCGTCACCGTCCGGGGCGAGGGCCCGTCGATCTGGGAGGTGGTGACGAGCTCGTGGCTCGACCGGGTGGGCGACCGGGCGCGGGTCGAGACGAGTGGGCCGCACGGTGACACGCTGACGATCCGGACCGGATTGCTGTGGTGGTCGTACAACCCGCACAGCGGCTCCATGTCGAACGAGGACGAGCCCGAGGCCGGCGGCGGGGGGCGGCGAGGTGGACTGGATGCTCGCCCCGGCCGACCTGCTGCCCGACTTCGATTTCACGCTCACCGGCGCGCTCGATGTCGCCGGCCGCGCCGCCATCGGCGCCCGCGCCGTCCCCCGGCCGCTCGGGCACGGTCTGCGGTTCGGGCCCTGGACGGCGCAAGGCGCCGACGAGGTGATGCTTGCGGTCGACCGGCAGAGCGGCGTGTTGTTGCGCGCGGAGTCGCGCCTCCAGGGCGCCCCGTTCGTCGTGCAGGAGGTGACCAGCCTCGTGTTGGACGAGCCCCTGGACGACGAGGTGTTCCGCTTCGTCTCCCCGGACGGCTCGCCCGTGCGCTCGCCACGCGAGGCCTTTTCCCGGCCCGAGGAGGCGTCCGTCGAGGAGGTGGCGCGGCGGGCGTCGTTCACCGTGCTCCTGCCGGGCCGGCTGCCGGAGGGCTGGACGATCGAGGTCAGCTACCTCCCGCCCAGCGTGCGGCCCCCCCGGCCCGAGTCGGCGACGCTCCACCTGCTCGACGGGCGCGACGCGATGCCGCGGGCGCGGGTGCGCGAGGCGGCCGAGCCCCTCCCGGACGTTCTCGACTGGACCGAGCTGGTCCGCGACGGCCGCCGCATCCTCGTCGACCGCGATGAAGCCAAGGCCGAGATCGAAGGCACGCACGTGCGGGCGACCGGCAACGTCGAACGGGACGCGCTCGTCGATATCGTCGCGAGCCTGCGGCCGGTGCCCCGCGAGCTGCCGCCGCTCAGGGATTTGTAGCCGGCTGTCCAAACAGCGCCACGGTGGGCTCTACCCTGGCGGGCGCAGTGCAGGTTGCGAAGGAGCCGGACGGCCGCAACGGGGACATCGCCGAGAGCGAGGCGGTGCGTCGCGCACGGGCCGAGGTGGTGAAGCGGGCGGCGGACCTCCGACAGGAGGCCCTCGCCGACGACGCCGCTCTGGTGCTGAGCGAGCTGATGACCAACGCGCTGCTGCACGGGGGCGGGTGTACCGGCATCGACGTGTCGCCCATCGTGGACGGGATACGCATCGAGGTCCGCGACCCCAGCCGGCTCGCGCCGATGATGGGGCGGCCGTCGGACGAGTCGCTGACCGGGCGCGGCCTGCGGCTCGTCGCCCGGGTGGCGGCGCGCTGGGGCACGGAGATCGAGCCGTCCGGCAAGGTGATGTGGGCCGAGATCACCAACGCCCACAATGATCCCCGCTCCGCCCTCGACGAAGACGAGCTGCTCGCCCTCTGGGACGCCGGCTGGGACTACGGGCGCGCCACGGAGACGCGCTACCGCGTCGAGCTGGGCGACGTGCCCACCGATCTGCTCCTGTCGGCCAAGTCCCACGTCGACAACGTCGTCCGCGAGTTCACGCTGGCGGCCGCCGGGGCACGCACCGGGCTGACGGCGGAGGTGCCGGCCCACCTGGCGACGCTCGTGCGCGCGGTCGTCGAGCGCTTCGCCGACGCCCGCGTCGCCATCAAGCGCCAGGCCCTCGATGCGGCGCGCCGGGGCGACCCGGTCACGCGGCTCGCGCTTGACCTGCCGGCCAGCGCCGCCGATGCCGCCGAGGAGTACGTCGCCGCCCTCGACGAGGTGGACGCCTACTGCCGGGCGCGCCGGCTGCTGACGCTCGAGTCCCCACCCCAGCACCATGTGTTCCGGCACTGGTACATCGAGGAGTTGGTCAGCCAACTGCGCGCCTCGGCCGCCGGGCGACCGGCACCGGTGCCCGTGACGTTCACGCGCCGCCTCCTCACCGAGGTCGATCGCGTCGCCGAGGCGCAGCGGAAGTCGGAGCGGGCGGCCCGGCTGTACACGGTGGCCTCGGCGCTGGCGACGGCGTCGACCCCCGAGGCGGTGGCCGACGCCGTTCTCAACGAGGGCGTAGCCGCCCTTGGCGCTCGGGGCGGTGGACTGCTGCTGGCGAGCGGTGACGACCAGCTCCTGCTCCCCGGCGCCGTCGGCTACGACGACGCCGTCGTGGCGCGGTTGCGCACGGAGTCGAAGGACGCCGAGCTGCCGGCGGCGATGGCCCTGCGCACCGGCGAGGCGGTGTGGCTCGAGTCCCGGTCCGAGCGCGACGAGCGGTTCCCGCAGCTGGCCGGGCTCGAGGCCGGCACCGTTTCGCTGTGCGCCCTGCCCCTCGAGGTGCAGGGGAAGCGGCTGGGCGCGCTGCGGTTCAGCTTCGGGGAGGCTCGCCTGTTCGACGACGAGGAGCGGCGGTTCGTCCTGGCGCTGGCGGCGCAGGCGGCCCAGGCGCTGGACCGCGCGCAGCTCCAGCGCCGCAGCATCGAGGTGAGCCGGCGGCTGCAGCGCAGCCTCCTGCCGCCGACCATCCCCTCCATCCCCGGCATCGAGATCGCCGCCGTCTACAATCCCTTCGGCGACGGCATGGACGTCGGCGGCGACTTCTACGACATGTGGGAGGTCCGGCCCGGGCGCTGGGCGCTGGCGGTCGGTGACGCGGCCGGCACGGGGCCGGAGGCGGCGGCGCTCACCGCCCTCGTGCGTCACACGCTGCGGGCCCTCACCCTCGGCGACTTGGAGCCGGCGCAGGTGATGCGCACGCTGAACACGGCGCTGCTCGACGCCGCCGCGGAACCGAACACCGAGCGGTTCTGCACCGCCGTCTTCGGCGTCGTCACGACGGACGGGCCGGTCGAGGCCTTGGTGGCGAGCGGCGGCCATCCCCTGCCGATCGTCCGGCGCGCCGACGGTCGCATGGAGAAGGTGCCCCTCGACGGGATGCTGCTCGGGCTCTTCGACGATGCGGCCGTCGACCAGGTTCGGGTGCGACTCGACCCCGGCGACACCATGGTGCTGGTCACCGATGGCGTCCTCGAAGCCCGCGACGGCGGCGAGCAGTTCGGCGTCGAGGGTGTCGAGCGGGTGCTGGGCGAGGAGTTCACCAGCGCCGCGGCCACCACCGCCGCCCTGGAACGGGCGGTGCTGCGCCACACCGGCGGCGGCCTCTCCGACGACATGGCGGCGGTCGTCCTGCGCGTCCCGTTGTAGGCCCTTCAGCGCCCGGCGGCGAGGTCGGCGAGGAACCGGCGCACCTCGTCGCCGTCGACCGTGCGGCGCATGGGCGGGAGCGACTCGAGCAGCGCGGGGCGGTAGCGCGCCAGCGCGAGGCGCCGGTCGAGAACGGCCACGACGCCGCGGTCGGCGGTCGTGCGGATGAGGCGGCCCGCGCCTTGGGCC
>JBOGIC010000777.1:0-3915 GCA_050744985.1 Acidimicrobiales bacterium | reverse complement strand
GGCGGGCGTGGACGGCGTTCGCCCTGGTGTAAGGGGAGGCCGGATGAAGAAGGCGCTCGCCCACGGCGGGGTCGCCGTGTGCGCCCTGGTCCTGCTCGCTGAAGGGTCGGCGATGGCGGCCGATCCGATCCGGGTGTCGAGCCCGGTCCAGGCGACGAAGTTCGACACGACGCCGTCGCGCATGTACGGCACGCCCGACCTCGCCGTGGATCCCGAGGACCCGATGAACGTCGTCGCCACGCTCCCGGAGCTTCCGACGAAGCGCTGCGGCCTGATGCGGTCGACCGACGGCGGGGTCACCTGGCGGCGCCTCGACGCGTCGCCGTCGCCGCCGTCGTACCCGTTCTGCCTGATGCAGGGCAACAGCAACGTGACCCAGGGCCTCCTGGCCTTCGGGCGCAACCACACGCTGTACTACGCGTTCACCGGGTGGGACACCCAGGACGGTGAGGACAACGGAAGCGTGTTCGTCGGCCGGTCCACCGACTTCGGCAAGTCGTGGACGACGACGACGGTGCGCGACAACCGCACCCAGACCAACCCGAAGGAGCGCGACCGGCCCATCTCCGGGCTGGCCGTCGACCGGCGCAGCGGCGGGGCCGACGTCGTGGCCGTGAGCTGGCGGTACGACCCGCTCGGCTTGGACGAGCCGAACCTGCTCCCCATCGCGCCGTTCGTGTCCGTCTCGACCGACGGGGCGAAGACCTTCGCGCCGGCGGTGAACCTGGCATCGATCGCGTTCGAGTCCGAGGCGCTGCGCAGCGCGGCGCTGAAGAGCGCGCCGGCGCCGTCGGCGTCCTCGTCGACCACGCCCACGACGGCCCCGCCGGCGGGCTCGCGTGCGGCCCAGCCCAACCAGGTGGCCAACTTCGGAGGCTCCAACCCGAGCGTGACGGTCGACGGCAAGGGGAACCTCTACTCCGCCTGGGTGTTCACGTCGGCCAACATCGATCCGGCGCCTCAGTTCGCCCACTTCTTGTCGAAGTCGTCGGACAAGGGCAAGACGTGGACGACGAGCCAGATCAGCCCGTTCAGCGCCAACAACACCAACGGCTACAACGCCCTCCACCTGGCGTGGAGCCCGAAGGGCGGGGCCGAGGGCTCGCTGCACTTCGTCTACGACGGGTCGAATCAGCCCAAGATCAGCAACTTCACCCAGGTCTTCTACCGCCGATCGGTCGACGGTGGCGTCACGTGGAGCGACGTCAAGGTCATGAACGACACCGACCCGGCCAAGTTCACCTACAGCGGCGACCCCAACGTCGCCGTGGCCCCGAACGGCCGCGTCGACGTGGCGTGGTGGGACACCCGCAACGACCCGGGGATCGCCGCCAACGACGTGTACTACGCGTCGTCCGACGACGGCGGCGTCACGTGGTCGAAGAACACCCGGGTGACCGACCGGGTCATCGACCGCAAGATCGGGGTCTACTCGAGCAACTTCGACCTGGCCGGCCCGCCCGGGATCGGGTCGACCGACGAGTACGCCATGATCGGCTGGGACGACACGCGCGACGGCGACGCCGTCACCAACACCCAGGACATCTACGTCGGGATGGTCCAGTACGAACCCCTCGCGTCCGGGACGTCGAACGCGGTCAAGTACGTCCTCGCCGCCGTCGTGGGGCTGTTGCTGGTCGGCCTGGGGTTGGTCGTGGCAGCGGTCGTCGTCCGGTCCCGTGGGGGCCGGAGCGGGATTCCGAGCGAAACGAAGCTCACCAAGCCGGCGGTCCGGCAATGAGGAGGCACACGATGAGCAACATTCGGCGCTGGGCCGTGTCGGGAGTGGCCGCCGCGGCGGTCGTGGTCGTGAGCGCAGCCGCGGCGTGGGCGTGCATCGCCGGGCCCACGCTCAACCTGACACCCGGCCAGGCTCGGCCCGGGGGCGAGGTCGCCCTGTCGGGCTTCTCGTACAAGAGCGAGATCCCGATCGTGGTGCGCTTCAACGCCCTCGACGGGCCGGTGCTGGGATCGTTCATGCCCGCGGGCGGGCGCTTCGGCGACGACGAGATCCTCTCGGCCAAGGTGACGATCCCGCCGGACACCAAGCCGGGCAGCTACGTGCTGATCGCCACGCAGTCGAACACCGACGGCACGCTGGCGAACATCCCGGTGCGGGCCCTCATCACGGTGACCGGACAGGGCGGCGCCCCCGTCGTCGGCGCGCCGGTGGCCACCCAGGAGCTCGGCCGGTCGGTCGGTCCGGTGACGACGAAGTCGTCGACCAGCATGGCCACGCTGGTGCTGGTGAGCATCGGTGTCGCCGGGTTGGCCCTCCTCGTGGCCGGTCTGGCGACGGCGTGGTCGGGCCGCCGCGGGACGTCGCCGGAGGCCGCCAGAGTTAGGTAGCCCTTGCGATAGATCTTAGGCGTGCCTAATATTCGCCTCCCACGGATCCGGGAGGTGTCATGCCGAGGACCTTTGTGCGCCGGGCGCCGGCGGCGATGGCAACGCTGTTGCTCACGCTCACGGCGGCTTGTGCGACGGGCGAAGACCGCTCGTCGCCACCCACCGCCGCCCAGGACGGCCAGGGCGACGGCCGCGTCGAGCTCCCGCCGTTCGACGTGGTGCGGACCACTCCCCTGTCCGCCGGCGACAACGATCGGCTGCTGGGCGCCGCCTTCGACGGCCAGAACCGCCTCTACGGCGCCGGGTTCGTCGCCTCGGGCGCCGACCAGGCGATGGCGGTGGCGCGGTTCGGCCCGGGCGGGGGCCTCGACCCGAGCTTCGGCAACAATGGCGTGGCCTCGACGAATGTGGCTGCGGGCGGGAAGGCGGCCGAGCTGGCGCGCGGCGTGGTCGTGCAGCCGGACGGGAAGGTCGTGATCTCGGGCCCGATCGAGCACGATCCGGCGGCCGGCGGGGACGCGGCCCGGGACACCGACATCGCCTTGGCCCGCTTCGACCAGGACGGCAGGCTCGACCCGACGTTCGGCACCGGCGGGGTCGTGCGGCTCGACCTCAGCACCGGCGTCGCCGACGGCACCGCCTTCCGCGGCGACACGGCCTGGGGCCTCACCGGTCTGCGCGACGGCAGGCTCGTGGTCGTGGGCGCCCAGGTAGGACCGGGCGAGGGCCGCAAGGACGTCGACTTCGCCGTCGTGCGCCTCAACGCCGACGGCAGCCGGGACTCCGGCTTCGGGCGCGGTGGTGTCGCCCTGGTCGGGGTGGGGCCGAACGTGTCCGAGACGCCGAAGACGGCGGTGGAGCTGGCCGACGGCCGCCTCGTCGTCGCCGGCTACGCCAACGTCGACGGCATCGTGAAGATCGTCCTGTTCCGCCTGACGCCCCAGGGGGCGCTCGACCCGGCGTTCGGCACCAACGGCGTGGCGGTCACCCAGCTGCTCGGCAACGTCACCGAGGCCTACGCCGTGGCCCGGGCCGGCAACCGGCTGGTGACGACCGGCTACGGCAAGGACACGGCCGAGGCCAAGGTCGACCTGGTCGCCGGCGGCTTCACCGCGAACGGCGCCCTCGACACCACCTTCGGCGCCAACGGCGTGGCGCGGGTCGACGTGTCGGGCGAGGACGACCGCGGCCGCCACGTCGTCGCCCTCGCCGACGGCGGCCTGCTGATGGTGGGCAGCGGCAAGCCGAGCGCGACCAACCTCGACGCGATGGTGGTGAAGCTCACGGCCACGGGCGCCCCCGACCCGTCATTCGGCCCCGGCGGGCGCCGGCTGTTCGACATCGGGGGCCCGAACGACTCCTTCTTCGGCGCCGCCGTGTCGCCCGACGGGAGCCGCGTGGCCGTCGTCGGCTACCTCGGCCAGGACCCGGCCGGATCGGCCAGGGACGACAGCGCCGTGCTGTGGCTCCGGCCCTGACCGGTTAGGGCAGGAGCGGGCCGGGTAGCACCCGCGGATGGACCAGGACCCGCTCGAGGACGAGGTGCACAGCACGGTGCTGGAGGAC
>JBOGIC010000776.1:0-5902 GCA_050744985.1 Acidimicrobiales bacterium | reverse complement strand
CTTCGGGACGCCCGCGCAGGACGGCGACCGCGAGCACCAGCCCGGCGAGCACGCTGCAGGCGATCGACACGTAGATCAGCGTCAGGCCCGATTGCAACAGGCCGACGACGAGCGTGATCGTTGCCGCGACGACCAAGGCAAAGCTCACCAAGACCACAAAGTCACCGTCCCATGGGTGCGACAGACAGGCTCGGGCATACTAGGCGTCCGCGACATCTTCATCCCTCGCCCGATGCCGTTCGATCCACCCGATCGTAATCGGCTCGCTCGGCCGGCCGCGCTCCGCCGGATACCTACGGCTTCAACAGACGAAGCCCTGCAGGACGATGATCACGACGAAGACGATCAGCGGCGACAGGTCGAGCCCCATCCCGCCCATGCCGATCGGCGGGATGAGCCGGCGCAGCGGGGCCAGGACCGGCTCGGTGATCGTGTGGAGGAACCCGTACACCGTCGACATGCCGGATCCCGGTGAGATCGGGAACCACGACAGGATGATCCGGGCGAACAGGATGATGAGGTACGCCTGCAGCAGCCGGCAGATGATCAGCGAGAGCGACACAGGTCAGGAACGATAGAGGCCGCGCTCCTGCAAGCGCCTCTTCTCCTCCGGAGATACCTCGACATTGGACGGGGTGAGAAGGAACACGGCGTCCGCCACCTTCTCCATGGCGCCGCCCAGGCCGTACGTCAGGCCGCTCGCGAAGTCGATGAGGCGGCGGGCGAGGTCACGGTCGACACCCTGGAGGTTGACGATGACGGGCTGGTTCCCCTTCAGCCGGTCGCCGATCTCCTTGGCGTCGTTGAACCCCCCGGGCGCGAGCGTGTGCACCTTCTGGTGCTGGGTCGGCGGCTGCAGCGGGCGGACGACCTGCGGGCGCTGGACCTGCACGGTGCTCTCGGGCTCCCGGGGCGGCAGCGTGCGGACCCCGCTCATCGGCGGCTCCGGCTCATAGGAACGCTCAGGCATCGGAGCACGGCGAACGGGCTTGGGGGCAGGCGGCGGCGCCTCCTGCGGGTACGGCTCGTATTCGTCGTACTCGTCATCATCGACGAGCCCCAAATACACCATCGCTCGTCGCCAAATCGATGCCATCGAGTTTCCTCCTTGGCTCTCGCAGCCTTATGGTCGCAGGTCTGGACGCCGGGAACGGGGACCGAACAGGGCGCGCCCGACGCGGACCATCGTCGAGCCCTCCTGGACCGCCACCTCGAGGTCGTCGGTCATGCCGATCGAACGTTCGGGAAGCCCGAGGTGATCGGCTAGCTCTACCACGCGGCGGAACCCGGGCCGGGCCAGTTCGGGGTCGCCGGCGGGACCGACGGCCATCAGCCCTCGCACGTCGAGATCGAGCGCGGCCAAGGCCTCGACGAGGGCCGGGGCCGCCTCGAAGTCGCAGCCGTGCTTCGCCGGGTCGCCCGAGGCATTGACCTGCAGGAGCACCGCGGCGCCCGGCGCGCGCCGGGCGATCTCCACGCCGGCGCTCAAGCGGTCGACCGCCTGCCACAGGTGCACACCGGCCGCAATCCGCTTCACCTTGTTGCGCTGCACGTGGCCGACGAAGTGCCACCGGACGCCGCGCGCGGCCGTGCCCGCGAGCTTGGCTTCGAGCTCCTGGGCGTAGTTCTCCCCCACGTCGTGCAGACCGGCGGCGACCACCGCCTCCACCGCCTCGGCGCCGAACCCCTTCGTGACGGCCACGATCCTCATGCCGTCGAGCGAGCCCCCGGCGTCGACGATGCGCCGGCGCACCCTGTCGAGCCGTTCGGCGATGTCGCCCTCGAGCATCGTGGCCGTCACCGCCACGCCACCGCCGCTTGGCGGGCCGTTTCGCGGCGCGCACGCCAGGAGTAGTAGGAGATCGAGCAGGCGGTGCACTCCTCGACGTCGCCGACCTCGTCCACGCCCTGCTCGGCCAGCGCCGAGCGCACGCCGGCGGCCAGGTCGAGCGCCGGGGCTCCCCCGGCCGTCCGCGAGGCCACGGCCGGCCCGTAGCGGTCGACGAGGCGGGCGAGATCGTCCTCGCCGAACGCGTAGCACTCCGGCCGGATGCACGGCCCGATGAGCGCCCGCACGCCGGTCGCGCCCAACGCCCGGACTTCCTTGACCGTCTGCTGCACGACGCCCGCCTCGAGCCCCGCCCAACCGGCGTGGGCCACGCCCACCACGCCCTCGTCGCCGGCGAGCACGACGGGAGCACAATCGGCGGTGAGCACGGCGATAGCGGCACCGGACGCCGCCGTGACCACCGCGTCGGCGGTGACGCCGGCCGACGCACCGGGTGAGTCGGCGCGGACCACCGTGTCCCCGTGCACCTGGCGGATCCACGTCCAGGGCAGGTCGACGACCGCCTGGCGCCGCGCCGCGACCTCAGGGCGGACCTCGTGGATGAACGCGCCCCCATGGCCGAGGTCGCCCTCGGCCCGTCCGGTGAAAACCACGTGGGCCGGCCCGAGCCGGTGACGGACGGTCACCGCTGTACGCCCGGGCGTGCAGGACACATGGTGCACAGAACGGCGTCCCGCACGCCTGGACGTCCCTGGGGGGGATTTTGCGAGGCCTCGTCGGGGAGCAGGGCCCCCCGCGGGCTCATTTGAGGAACGAGGGGACGTCGAAGTCGTCGTCGTCGGCCAGACCGAGATCGTCGTCGTGCCCGCGGCCGAACACGTCGTCGTCGGTCAGGCCGAGGCCGACGGGCTGGCGCGGCTCGGACCGCCGGTCGCGATCGCGCCCCTCGTCCCAGCGGTCGAACCCGGCGGCGATGACCGTGACCCGGACCTCGTCGCCCATCGCATCGTCGATCACCATGCCCGCGATGATGTTGGCGTCGGGGTGCGCCACCTCGTGGATGATCTCGGCGGCCTCGTTGACCTCGAACAGGCCGAGGTCGCTGCCACCGGAGATGTTCAGCAGGATGCCGCGGGCGCCCTCGATCGAGGCCTCGAGCAGCGGGCTCGAGATGGCGGCCCGGGCGGCGTTGACGGCCCGGCCCTCCCCCGAGGCGTACCCGATGCCCATCAGCGACGTGCCGGCGTTGCTCATGATCTTCTTCACGTCGGCGAAGTCGGTGTTGATGAGCCCCGGCGTGGTGATCAGGTCGGTGATGCCCTGGACGCCCTGCAGGAGGACTTCGTCGGCCATCTTGAAGGCGTTCAGCACCGAGGTCTTGTCGTTCGAGACCGACAGCAGGCGGTCGTTGGGGATGACGATGAGGGTGTCGACCTTCTCCTTCAGACGCTGGATGCCCTGCTCGGCCTGCACCGAGCGGATGCGGCCCTCGAACGAGAACGGCCGCGTCACCACGCCGATCGTGAGGGCGCCCTGGCTCTTGGCGACCTCGGCGATCACCGGCGCGCCGCCGGTGCCCGTGCCGCCGCCCTTGCCGGCGGTGATGAACACCATGTCGGCGCCCTTGAGCACCTCCTCGATCTCGTCGCGGTGCTCCTCGGCGGCCTGCCGGCCGATCTCGGGATCGCTCCCCGCTCCGAGCCCGCGCGTCAGCTCCCGGCCGATGTCGAGCTTCACGTCGGCGTCGCTCATCAACAGGGCCTGCGCGTCGGTGTTCACGGCGATGAACTCGACGCCTTTCAGCCCCGCGTCGATCATCCGGTTGACGGCGTTGACGCCGCCGCCCCCGATGCCGACCACTTTGATGACGGCCAGATAGTTCTGTGGTGCGCCGATCATGGCTCTGCTCCCCGTGCCTGCGACCACTGCGCGTGGCCGCCGCTGACGATGCGCGAGGCCGTTCCGCTCCGTTACCATTCGGGCCTCAACCTCCACTACAGGTCAAGAGTTATGTCAACCTGCGCTGAGGGTCGACACTCTTGCACGTCTTCACCCTCGCGTCAAGACCGGACTCGATGGGAAGCGGACGTCGAGGACGGCGAGGTTCGCCGTGTCGAGGGAGGCGAGGATGGTCTCGATGGCGCGGACCTTGGCGCTGACCTGCTCGGCTGTCCCCAGCCGCACGGTGCCACGAGGGTTCAACTTGAGGGCGATCTCGCCGGTCTGGACCACGACCACAGCTTCGGTGCGGGCCGTGAGCGCCGGCGTCAGGCTGCGGACCACCTCGAGGGGGCCGGCCACGGAGGTCGCGCGCGCGCCCGGCTGGGCGTCGGTGGGCGCGGCGCCGAGGACGCCTTCCAACGCGACCAGCCCAACGGGCCGTTCGCCGACGATCTCGAGCACCTTCCCGTCGATGTCGAGCAGGGCCCAGGATTCCTCGTTGGTGCGGGTCACAGCGCTGGGACGCCGCTCGGTGACCGTGATGACGACGGTGCCCGGCCACGCACGGCGCACGGTGGCGCGGGCGACCCACGGCAGCTGCTCGACGCGCGCGGCGACCGCGCCCTCGTCGACGTCGACCATTGCCTCACCCCTCGGGACGCCAGCCGCGTCCAGGACGGCCTGCGCCGGGGTGTGGACGGCGCCCACGACCCGCCGGCGGTCGACATCGAGCAGGGGCGAGCCGAGGGTCATCCAGGACGCGATGCCGCACAGGACGAGCAGGATGGCGGTGCCGACGGCACGCAGGCGCCGCCGCCCCTCGGCGCGACGGACCTCGATCCGGCGTTGACGGATGCGGGGATCGATGCGGAGCCCCAGCACCGGGGACGGGGAAAGTTCCATCTCAATCTCCGGTTGAGGGTAATGGACCAGGGAATCCGAGCTGGTGGATCTCCGGTTGGAGCCGAACCCCGCTCGCCTCCAGCACCCGCGACCGCACCACCACCATGAGCGTTCGCACGTCGTCGGCCGAGCCGCCGGGGTCGACCTGGATGAAGTTCGCATGCTTGGGCGACACGAACGCCGAGCCCTCCCGGTGGCCGCGCAGGCCGGCGGCGTCGATCAGCCGGCCGGCGGCGTCGCCGGGTGGATTGGTGAACACCGACCCGGCGTTGGTGCCCCCGGGTTGGTGCTCCCGGCGCCATCGCACGATCTCGGCCAGTTCCTTCTCGGATGCCTCGCGGTCACCGGCCGTGAGTACGAACTCTCCCAGCGTGACCACGTGCGAAGGACGGACGGCCGACCGGCGATAGCCCAGGTCGAGCTCGGACGCCGGGGCCGATGCGGCGGCGCCGGTGGCGAGGTCGAACACCTCGGCCCGCACGAGCGTGCGGCTGATGTCGGAGCCGTGGCCGCCCGCGTTCATGCGGATGCCACCGCCCACCGAACCCGGGACGCCGACGGCCCATTCGAGCCCGGTGAGCCCGGCGGCGGCCGTGCGCCGGGCGAGCACCGGCAGGCTGACCGCGCCCCCGGCCCGCACCGTCATGGCGTCCAACGAGATCGTGGCGAACCCCTCGCCGAGCATCACGGCGATGCCCTCGAAGCCGGCGTCGGCTACGAGGAGGTTCGAGCCCTTGCCCACGACGACGACCGGCAGCCCCGACGCCGCGACGGCCTCGGCGACGGCAACGAGGTCGTCGGCGGTCTGCGCCTCGACCAGCACCGCCGCCGGCCCGCCGACGCGGTACGTGGTGAGCGGTCCGAGGGGGGCGCCGAGCCGGGCCCGGTCGCCGAGGACGGCGGCGGCCCGCGCCACCGGGCCACTCATGCCGGATCGCCGAGCAGATCGCCCGCCAGGAGCTCGGTGGCCAGCAGCTCGGTGGCCAGCAGCTCGGTGGCCAGCAGGGTGATGTCGCCGGCGCCCAGCACGAGGCAGAGGTCGCCCGGCCGCAGCTCCCGGCGCAGGAACCCGGCGATCCCGTCGCGCGTGGGGAACCACGCCACCCGGCGGTGCGGCGTCGCATCCAGCACCGCGTCGACGATCAGCTTGCCGGTGACGCCCGGCCGGGGTGGCTCGCCCGCCGGGTACACGTCGGTCACCGCCAGCACGTCGGCGTCGTCGAAGGCGTGGGCGAAGTCCCGCCACAGCGCCTCGGTGCGGCTGTAGCG
>JBOGIC010000775.1:0-7017 GCA_050744985.1 Acidimicrobiales bacterium | reverse complement strand
ATGTAGTCGTGGGTGATCTGGCCCTCGGGCCACGGCTTGCCCTCGGAGCTGTGCGGTCCCGACGACTCGTTGTCGCCCCAGTCCACGTAGTACCGGCCCGTGGCGAAGATCTCGAGCGTCCCGAACGGCGTGTTCGGGTCGGTGAACGTCTTGGTCAGCTCGCCCCTCGTTTCGAGATAGCCGAGCTTCCCGACGATCGCCCACCCCGGCGCGATGTACGGCCGCGGCTTGGGCAGCGGGACGGTCTCCCAGTACCGGGCGGCAAAGGCCTCCGCCGTATCCTGACTCGCATCCTGACCGGGCTGGAGTGGGCAGGCGGGATACGTCACATAGAGGTTGCTGTTTTCCTCAGTGCCAGTGCCTGGTCCACCCAACCGAACCTCGTCGGGCGCGCCGTTTATCGGCGCCGCGCCCTCTTCCCTCCATGCCGTTCGAACGCATGGCTGTCCATCTGGTCCGGTCGCGAGAGTGCGATACGACACATAACGCTTACCGGCATCGCTCGACGTCGGAGCCGTGTACCGAACGGATTGCGCATTGCCAGGCGCATATCCGCCGCATCCCGCGTGCGCGCCATTTGGATCGCTTGGGGTTCCACTCTGACCGCCGCAGGCAGGCAAGGCAGGCACGAGTGGCGGCGGGTCAGGTGATTCCTGGGCGCGTGCCGGTCCGGCGAACGGCGAAATCAATCCAATGCCGAGGAGAGCCAGGCCAGCTACGCGAAGCACGGGTTCCTTTCGGGCTGCGATCCCTGCGGAGGGAAGCCGTCGTAGATATACGCCCATCCCGTTGTGTTGTAGCCATTTGGATCGCGCCTGCGATCCAGAGGCCACAGTGCAACCCACTCAGGTCGCGATGTAAGACCGCGGACGCCGACGGCCGAATAATCTCGCTCGACGGAGACGTATATGCAGGTGTTGGATCCCGTAATCACTGACGTGACGCGAGTCTTCTTGTTGCCGGGATTAGGCTTGTATACCGACAGACCCTCCGACAGCTCCCGAGAGTAGTTCGCTAGCTCGCGATCGACATTTTGGTCGTGGGCGTATTGGGCCTTGATCCGGTCGAATGCTTCGCGAGGGATCGTCTTGCTGCTGACGACCAGCCGCACGACGTCCCCGGTGATCGCGTCCAACGCGTCGATGATGCGGCTGGCGTAGGCGGCGTCGATGACGGGCGGGACGTCGAACGGGTTGGTCGTGGTGGTCGTCTCGGGGGCGGTCGGGACCGTGGCGCTGGGGACGACCGGGCCGCCGTTGTCGCGGCAGGCGACGAGGACGACCATCAGCACCCCCGCAACCGTAACCGCGATGGCTCGCCTCACCGATCGCAATGCATATCATGTCGTTTCGCCCGCGACAAGGGCGGCGGGACAGCTACGCGCTGGTCTTTGACACCCCGGGCTGGTTGACGGTGCCGAAGTCGTTGTCGCGCCAGACGTTGCGGCCGCAGGGGGGCATGAGGGTGCCGTCGGAGCCGTCGTACTCACCGTTGCCGTGGGCCCGATTGCCGACGGCCTCGTTGCCCGCCGACCCCAGCGGCAGAGAGTCGATGGCGATGCCGTACCAGGCGTTGTCGTCGGCCAGGTTGTCCCGCAGCACGTTGTGCACGGGCGGCACGGGCAGGGGCATGGCGAAGATCCGGATGCCCGAGCCCCGCCCCGAAGTCCCGTTCCCCTTGGCCGTGTTCCCCTCCACCACGTTCCGCTCGTTCGGCGGGGTGCCGACGCACGGCGGCTCCTTGGTCATGTCGTCACACGTCGACAGCACGACGATCCCGTCGGCGCCGTTCCCGGTGACGACGTTGCCCGCCACGCGGTTGTCGTTGGCGGACGGTCCCTCGAGGCGGATCCCCATGGTCTGCCCACCCGCGCCCGGGCCGAGGTGCAGCATGTTGTTGTCGGCGACGGTGTTGTCGACGATCGAGTTGGCCTGCGAGTTCGGCCCCAGAGAGATCCCGCTGAACGGCCCGTTGCGCCGCACCACACATCCCGCCACCCGGTTCTCCCGTGAGTTGTTGATGACGATGCCATCCCCGTAGTCGCCGTCGGGGTCGCCGTAGTTGTCCTCCACCGTCAACCCCTCGACGAGGTTCCCGGAACCGCCGTCGATCACCACGGCCGCGTCGAACCAACGCACCGTCCCGTTGCGGACGGTCACGCCGTGAACACCTCGCAGCAGGATCCCCGGCCCGGTGCCCATGTCGTCGAGGTTGCCCGAAACCACGTGCCCGCCCAAGTCCAGGGTGACGTTGTCGGCGGTGACGATGAACGCCGGCCGTCGTTCGGATACCACGTCGCCGTCCAGCGTCGTGTCCGTCGAGATCTCACTCATGGAGGACACAATGGCAGACCTGGCGCAGGTCCTCATGGGCCGGACCTCGCCAACGCACCGCCCTTCTGCCCCGACCGTGAGGCGACCGTCCGATTCCTCGGCCAGCGGGCACACACCGACAAGGAGCTCTTCGCCCACGACCACGGAAATCGCCTTCATCGCCGCCTGACACCATCGGTATGCTGGTCCCGTGCCGCACCGGTAGGGCCCCGACGAAACGCATCTGATCGTCGTCACGCGCGACGACCTCCCGCCCGGGACCCAGGCGTGCCAGGCCATCCACGCCGCTCTTGAGTTCGCTGTCGCGTACCCCACCGACGCCGCCGCGTGGCACGCCGCCTCGAACACCCTCGCCGTGCTGGCCGCGCCCGACGAGCTCGCCCTGCAATGGCTCTGCGATGACGCGGCCGCCGGCGGCCTGCGCGTCGTGCGGTTCCACGAGCCCGACCTCGGCCACGCTCTGACCGCGGCCGCGTTCGAGCCCGCGGCCCGGCGGCGGCTCGCTCACCTTCCTCTCGCCCTCGCCCCGCGAAGGGAGGTGAGAACGTGACCATGACCACATCATCCGACGACCTGCGCGCGCAGCTCGTCGAGCTGATCGCCGAGCGCGACGCCATCCGGGCCCAGCTGGAGGGAGACCTCCCGCCGGCCACCCGCTGGCTGCAGCGCAAGGTGTGGCGGCAGGCCGAGGCGCTCGACCGCCTCAACCGCGGCGTCGTCACCCCGCGCTTCGTCCTCCGGACGCTCGACCGGCTCGGGCGGTCGCTGACGCGCGACGAGTACCGCGCCGCACGCGACGCCATCGCCGACGAGCAACTGCGCGACCGTATCTACGAGTGAGGTAGGCGCCCCAGGTGCCCGACGGACGGGCAGCCGCCTCTAAAGCGGCTCGTAGCGGGTTCGACTCCCGCCTGGGGCACGCCCGGAGCCGAGGATGTCGGCGGCGATGGCGTCGGCGTCACGGCAGAACGGGCTGTCCTGGCCCGGCCGGCCGGTGCCGACCTGGGTGAACCAGCGCGTGCGGTCAGCGGCGACGCCGATGGCGTACATGTCCGGGTCCGCCCGCCCCCGGCCGTCGACCACACGGAACGGCGCGCGGGTGACGGCGAGGCCACCCGTGGCGAAGTGCTCGCCGGTCGTCGAGTCGAGATTGACGTACTCACTGATCATCCCGTCGGCGAGCAACTGGCGGAACAGCGGTGACAGCGAACTCGAGATGTCCGTCGGCGGAACCCGCGCCTCGATCAGCACGCCGGCGCGGGAGGCGGAAGCGGCGACCGCTGGAGAGGTCACGACCCAGGAGAATCCGACGCGCTCGAAGCGGGCCGACGGCCCCACGATCCGCACGATCCCCGCCTCGATCAGCGCGACCAGCTGGGCGACATGCTCGTCCGGGGGCCCGGCCGACAGGACGTAGCTCAACGGCTCGAAGCGCTCGAGGAAGTCCCGGTGCGACGCCGGCGTCAGACCGCCGAAGTCGACCACCATCGGCAGCAGCGGGCGGATCTGCCGCAACACCCCCAGCGCCGCCTTCATGGGACTGGCCGACGTGCCGCGGCGGGACTCGGCGACGTCTCGCGCACGATGGCGAGCAGTCGCTCCCGGAAGGCACGCGGGCTCGGGAACGACAGGCCGGCGAACGGCCGTCCGAGCGCGTGCAGATCGAGCGGCGGCGCGCCGGGGTCAACCTCGTAGTAGGCGCGCTCGACCTCCGCCTGGATCAGCGGCCTCGACGTCACGGGCGAAGTCGAGCGTGGGACCGACGCGCTCGCGCAGCTCGGCGGTCCGTTCGGGTGTGAGGACGGTCGGGTGCGGCGCGGTGTCGTGGCCTCCGGTCACGCGCGGCCGGGCCCGGAAGGGCAGGCCGCCACGCGAGCCGGCGACGATCAGCGGCTCCTCACCGCTGGCAGGTACCGACCGTCCACGAACTGCCCCCCATGGCCGACGCTGAAGGCCCGCACCAGGTCGTAGAACGTCAGGCCGAGCCCACGCACGGCCACGGTCGTGCCGGGCGCGATCGAGCCGTGGGGCATCTCGGCGGCCAGCCCCGGACCGATGTAGCCCGGGCCCCTGTCGAAACTCTCCGAGCCGTGCCCGGTGGCCAGCACCACCTTGTCGGCCCGGACCCGCGTACCGCCGTCGAGGACCACGCAGAGGCCGAAGGGCCCTCGCGTCACGGCCGTCGCCTCGGCCCGCACGGCGTGGACGGCGACGCCGGGCGGGCGCCGGCGCACAACTCGTCGAACTCCCCGGCCAGGTACTCGCCATACTCGCGACGCGGCGGGCACGCCGACGGGTCGTCAAACGTCGGCTCGGACACGAACCCGTCGGGCGAGCGCACGGTGACCTCTGCGGCGGTGGCGTTGGTGGTCAGCCACGCCGGCTGCCCGGTGCGCCATACGCGACCCGACCCGTGCTCGACCGGGTCGACGGCCAGATGGCGACCTCGCCGGCCGGCGGCTCGTCACGCAGCCGGATCAACAGCCGTTCGAGGACCGACAGCCCGCGCGGCCCCATCCCCAGGAGCGCGACCGACAGCGAGGGCGGCACGGCCGCAGCCCTACCCCGATCATGGCCGCGCTATCGGACGCTGGCGGTTTCATCGCCGCGAGAAACGATCAAGCAAGGACCTGCGTCGGCACCTCGTCGTGCTCGCCGGCGGCCTGTTCCAGCGCCTCGACCATCGCCACGAAGTCCGAATCGGTGTCCACGCCGGTCACGCCCATCGACGTGAACATCTCGGCGAGGAACGCCCGGAGGAGCGCGACGGGGAAGGCCAGGCGACCGCTGAAGTCGACGAGCATGAGCCCCCGTGCCCGGTCGCCGCCGGCACGCAGCTCGGGCTGCACGTACTCCCGCAGGACGAGCCGGGCGCCGAGGCGGCGCATGACGTCGGCGCGGTCGGCCGCCGCCATCGAGTCCGACTCCTCACCCGCGCGCCGCGGGTCGCGGATCTCGCCGAACAGTGCCTGCAGCGATCCGCCTCGCCGTTCGGCGGCGGCGGCCAGGTCGGCGCGTGCCCGCTCGAGCATCCGCCGCGCCCAGCCGCGTCCCCGCGCCGCCGGATCCACCGCGATGTACCCCACCAACCCGCACCCCGTCACGGGCAGCAGCTCATAGGTGCCGATGGCCTCGACGTCGCCGCCGACCACGATGTGAAAGCCGTCACGCCCGAGGCTGTCGCGGAGCGTCGCGAGGTCGTCAAGCTCCTCCTCGAGCGGGAACGCGGGCACCATGAGGGTGCGGTAGGCGCGCTCGAGCATCGCCTCGTCGTGGCCCGGCCGCAGCGCGATCAGCGGGGCCGGGCCGCCCACACCGTGTAACACGCCAGCGCCGGCACCGTCCGCGCCAGGCGGTCGTCGACCCGTGACACCGACGCGATGGTCGACGGCGTGCCCGTCGAGAACAGCCGGCGGAACCAGTCGTAGCGGATGACGAAGGCGAGCTCGTAGGGCAGCCAGCTGAACTGCCGCGTGTGGACGATCTGGAGGCCGGCGTCGGCGAAGGCGCGCCGGTTGCGGCGCCGGCCCTTGAAGTAGTGTTGCTCGCGCCGGGAGGCGAGCGTGTTGAACAACAGGAACTGCGGGCACCCGAGGTTGGGCTCGAAGATCACCACCCGCCCGTCGCGACCCACCACGCGTCCCGCGGCACGCAGGAACGCGGCCGGATCGTCGAGGTGGTGAAGCAGGTTCTTGCCCATGACGATGTCCTGGCTCCCCGGCGCCATGCCGTCGAGCACCTCGTTGGCGTCGCCCACGAGCAGCTCCCCGGGCACGTGCGTGCGGGCCAGTTCGACGGCCGAAGCGCTGACATCGAGGCCCGTGTAGGCGAGGTCGACACCGAGGTCCGCCGCCGTGCGGTGGATGCCGTCGGCAACCAGGCCCTCGCCGCATCCCACCTCGAGGAAGCGCACCGGCCCGGTCCGGTCGGCCCGAGCGCCCAACTCGAATGCCAGCCGCGCCGTGCGGTCGTTGAACGAGCGGAACAGGGGATGCGCCAGCTGGTCGCGTACCGCCGCCTCTCGCTGGCCGAAGTGGCGGTCGTAGAACTCGCGCTGGAACGCGACGTTCCCCTCGCTCATGCGCTGCGCACCGCCCGCAGCACCATCACGTCCTTGCGCACAGGGATGAGGTCGTAGGCCTTGAGCCCGGCGGCCATGGCGAGGTCGCCGACGCCCGGACGTCGCGACGAGCGCACCGCTTGCCACCAGCTCGAACTGAAGCGGCCCTCGCGGTAGCGGTCGAGCACGAGCCCGTGCTCGGCGAGGGCTTGCACCATGGCCCGCCGGGTGAACAGGTGGACGTGGCCCGACGGGCGTTGCTCGCCGAAGGGGCTGCCGTAGCGGTGCTGCGACGAGGCCTCGACCCCGGGCGGTTGGACGCCCAGCAACAGTGACGCGACGACGAGCAGCGAGTCGAGTCGCGGTGTCGACAGGATGACGGAGCCGCCGGGGGCCAGCACGCGGACGATCTCGTCGAGGAAGGCATCGGGGTCGAGGAGGTGCTCGATGACCTCGAGGGCGACGACCACGTCGAAGGCCGCGTCCGGGAAGGGCAAGGGCCCCGGCAGCCGGGCCGTCACGCGTGAGACGGCGCGGCGGCGGGACGTCAGCGGCGCCGGGCTCCCCACGTCGACCGAGACGCCAAGGGGCGCCCCGGCGGCCGCCGCCAGCTCGGCGGTGACG
>JBOGIC010000774.1:0-3915 GCA_050744985.1 Acidimicrobiales bacterium | reverse complement strand
GGGCCGTCGTTGACCAGCTCGACGGCCATCTCGGCGCCGAACCGGCCGGTGGCGACGCGAAGACCGAGCCGGCGGAGAGCCTCGCCGACGGCGTCGACCAGCGGCTCGGCCTGCGCCGACGGGGCGGCCATCGACCACGAGGGGCGCCGGCCGCGCGACGTGTCGCCGTAGACGGTGAACTGGCTGACGAGCAGCACGGCGCCGCCCGCGTCGGCGACCGACACGTTCATCGTGCCGTCGCCGTCGTCGAACAGGCGCAGGCCGGCCACCTTGCGCGCCAGCTTCTCCGCCTCGGCCGTGGTGTCGGTGTGGGTTACGCCGACAAGCACGCACAGGCCGGCGCCGATCTCGCCGACAATCCTCCCGTCGACCCGGACACGCGCCGCGGTCACGCGCTGGACGACGGCGCGCATCTCAGCCGGGGTGCTTCGGCAGCCGGTGGATCGAGCCGAACCGCCGGGCGAGGATGGCTTCGCCGACGAAGATCAGCAACCACGACAGGCCGGCGGTGTCCGGCGAGAGCACCACCAACGGGAGCGACAGGAGGAAGGTCCCGCCGATGACGACGCCCCGCCAGATGCCGTGCACCAGGTAGTCGCGGTGGACGCGTGGATCGGTGAGCCCGGCGCGTAGGGCGCGGACCCACAGCAGCGTGCCGGCGAAGCCGGCCAGGCTCATCACTGACGCGTACGCGATCGAGGCCGGCTCGTTGCCGAACGTACCGAAGACCTCGGTCGGGAACGGGATCAGGGCGATGAACCCGAGGAACACCAGGTTCGTCATGATCAGCGGGTGGTCGATCTCGACGATGACGTTGAACAGGCGATGATGCGCGAGCCAGAACAGGCCGATGACGGCGAAGCTCAACGCGTACGCGCCCGCCTCCGGCGCCAGGTCCCACAACGCCTGTCCGACGTCGGCGGCGTCGGTGTCGGGCGGGATCTCGAGGTTCAGCACCAGCAGCGTCATGGCGATGGCAAAGACGCCGTCGGACAGTCCCAGCAGGCGCCCGAGCGACCGCTCGCCGGCCACGGGTGAGCTCGGCATCTCGACTTCGTCCACGCGCCGATGCTTGCACGGCGCGCCTACCCTGAGCACCGGTGAGCACCGGCTCGGTCGTGTTCTTCCACGCCCATCCGGATGACGAGGCGATCTTCACGGGCGGGACGATGATCGCGTTGGCCGAGGGTGGCTGGCGGGTCGTGCTCGTGGTAGCCACCCAGGGCGAGCTGGGCAACGCTTCGGAAGCCCTCGCCGCCGGCCCGTCGTTGGCGGCGCACCGGGCGGCGGAAACCCGGCGCGCCGCCGACCTCCTCGGCGTGGCGCGGGTCGAGTTCCTCGGCTACCAGGACTCGGGCATGCTCGGCGACCCGGCCAACTCGGCGCCGGGCGCGTTCTGGTCGACGGCGACCGAGGCGGTGGCCGCGGATGTCGCCGCCCTGCTGCGCGAGGAGCGGGCCGTCGCGCTGGTGGTCTACGACGAGCGCGGGATCTACGGGCACCCCGACCACGTCAAGGTCCACCAGGTCGGTGTGCAGGCCGCCACGCAGGCGGGCACCGCGACCGTCTACGAGGCGACGGTCGATCGGGAGTACCTCCACTTCGTCGAGACGCACCTCGTGGCCGAGGCTCGGGGCGCCGGCCTGCCGCTCGGCCTGGCCGCGTCACCGCTCGGTGTCCCCACCGTGATGGTGAGCACCACCGTCGACGTCCGGCGGGCCCTCGACGCCAAGCGGGCGGCCATGGCGGCGCACTCCAGCCAGATCCCCGAGACGGCGTCGGCCATGCGGCTGCCCACCGAGGAGTTCGCCGCCGTCTACGGCTACGAGTGGTACCTGCGCCATGGTCCGGCTGGTCCCATCGAGGCCCTGTAGTACGCGCCAAGATGGCGGCGCTCCGCGGTGGGCGGCGCAGCGACGAAAGGGGACGCCATGCAAGTGCCGAGCCGGAGGACGGGGATGCCGAGCTGGCTCTATATCGTGATCGTCGGGTCGCTCGGCCTGTACTTCATCATCGGCGCGGTCGCCTGGGCGATCATCGCCTATCAAGGGCGCGACGTGCCGGACTCCTTCTCCACGATCCTGGCCACCATCGCCGGCGGGCTGGTGGGCCTGCTCACGCCGAGCCCCGGGGGCAAGGATGACGACTCCTCGGGGTCGGGCCAATAGGCCCGGAGCGAATCACAGCCTTGTAATTGTCATACCCCCTTGGGATAGTGGAGCCATGGCATCCGCATCTCTTCTGGCCGCGGCCGAGCGTCTGGCTGTGCTGCTCAGCGCCGGTGCCGCCGCGCCCCTCCTCGCCGACCCCGAGGGCAGCGATCTCGAGTTCGAGCCGCTCGTCGAGCCCCGCCCGCTCGCCCGCCGGCCGCCGCCGCCCGAGGTCTGGGCGATCGACGGCGGCCAGGCCCTGGTGGCGGATGCCCGGTGCGTGCAGGTCGTGGTCACGCGGACGGCCCGGGCCCGGTTCCTGGGCGGCGAATGCGTACTGGAGGACGACGGCGAGCTGCGGGCCTGGCTGTTGGGCGGCGGGGAGGAACGGGTGGCGGCGGCCACCATCGGCTGCGGCGTCGCGCCCGACGCGGCCGTCGACATCAACCTCCTCCGGGAGTGCGGAGAGTGGGGGGGTGCCGCCCGCTGCATCGACGAGGCGGTGCCCGGCGCGCTGGTGCTGGTCGACGGCGACCTGCGGCCCGACTACCGCGTCCCGTTCGAGCACGTGGCGCGGCTGCTCGACCGCGCCGCCGAGCGTGACGTGACGGTGGCGGCGGTCACGAAGCACTCCTCGCTCGCCCTCGGCGGGGCACCGCTGCTGGGCCACCTCGAGCTGGCGGCGGCGGCCACGCTGGGCGAGCGGGCCCTGTGGTGGGCGCCGGTGGCCCGCCTACGACCGTCGAGCGGGCTCGACGTGCGAGTGGTGGCGGCTCGGCTCGACGCTGACGCCCGCTTCGCGTTCCGCGTCGACCTTCCCGGCTCGCTCGACCCCGAGTCGGTCCTCGGGGGCATGGTGGCCCTGTGCGACGACGCCGCATTCCCGGGCTACCCCTACCCGCTGGCCGTTGCCGACCGCCTGGCCGCGTGCCCCTCGTGGCTGCGCCAGGATGCCCGCCTCGACCTCGACGACCACCTCGACCTGGCCGGCGTCCCGCTGGAAGTCCGCGAGCGGGCCTTCGCCGACCGCCACAAGCTGATGGAGCGATCATGAGCGGGAGCGCGTTGAGCCGGGGACGGCTGTTCGGCAAGAACGTCCTGGAGGCCACGTTCCGGGCCAGCCCCGACGAAGACCTCTTCCTCGGGGAGCTGCTCGTCGGCGTCGACGAGGCCACGGGCCGGCGCTACCTGTTCCGGGTCGTCGACGTCACCTACGGCAGCGAGCACCGGGAACCGGGGTGGGCGGAGCGGGTCGCGGGCACGCTGCTGACCGACGACGCCCGCGGCGAGGCGGGCGCGCACCGGCTGCACGAGCAGGCCAGGCGCACCTACCGGGTCGCGTCGTGCCGCTGCCTCGGCTACCTGACCCCCGACGGGCGCGACTTCCGCAAGCCCAAGTCGCTGCCGACCCAGTTCTCGCGGGTGGTGTCGCCGGAGCCGGCCGACTTCGACTTCCTGCGCACCCGCATGGGCGACCTGGCGGTCGGCCTGCTCCGGAGCGGGGAGACCACGGTCGACTTCGAGGTCGGCATCTCGGGCGCGTCGCTGGCCACCCACGTCGGCGTGTTCGCCACCACCGGCATGGGCAAGTCCAACCTGGTGAAGGTGCTGGCCGCGGGCGTGCTGCGGGCCCAGGGCCGCTACGGGCTGTTGCTGGTCGACCCCCACGGGGAGTACCGCACGTCGCTGGCCCGCCACCCGTGGGCCGCCTCCCGGCTGCGCACCTACGCGGCCCGCAAGCTGCCGAACACGTCGACGCTGCGGG
>JBOGIC010000773.1:0-4506 GCA_050744985.1 Acidimicrobiales bacterium | reverse complement strand
GGCCTCGATCGCCGGCTCGGGGCCGCGGGCCAGCACCTCGCGGGTGAGCCGCTCCGCCTCCGGGATCCGCCCGGTCTGGATGAGCAACGGCGCCAGGTCGGCCGCCAGGGTGTCGGCCAAGGGGTGGTCCGGGCCGGCCAGGACCGACGCCCGCTCGAGCATCCTGACCGCGGTCTGAGGAGACCGGGGCGCCGTCACCCGGGCGGCCTGCGCGAGCCACGCGATCGCTCCGTGGTCACCCGGGTCGGCGCTGGCCAGGAGGTGCTCGGCCACCTGGGCCACCGGGGCGCCGCGGTCGCTCAGGGCCCGGGCGACCTGCCGGTGAACGCCCCGCCGCAGGGCCGGCGACAGGTCCTCGTAGACCGCCTCGCGGATCAGGTCGTGGCGGAACGACAGCTCGCCTTCGTCGTCGACGAGGACACGGGCCGCCAGCGCGTCCTCGAGGGCACCCAGCAGGTCGACCGGAGTGCTCCCCATGGCCAGGGCGAGCTGGTCGAACGAGAACCGCCGGCCCAGCACCGAGGCCACCTTGACGGCCTCGACGGTCGCCGGCGGCAGCGTCCGCACCCTCCGCAGCACCGTGGCCGACACCGTCGGTGACAGCTCGCCGTCCTCGACCGGCGACGTGGCCAGCTCGATCAGCAGGAGCGGGTTCCCGCCTGCGACCCCGGCCCGGGCCGCGGCGTCGGGACCTCCCACCGCGACGGCGAGGGCACGGGCGTCGGGCTCGGTGAGGGGTTCGACCGTCAGGCGCGTCGCGCCCCGCCCGTCGAGGTCGTCGAGCACCTCGTCCAGCTCGGCGCTCCGGGGGAACGGCCGCATCGTCAAGACCAGCCCCACCGGCAGCGCCTGCAGTGCCCGCCGGCCGATCGCCCGTAGGGCGCGGACCGTGAGCGGATCGGCCCAGTGGACGTCCTCGACGACGAGGAGGTGCGGCCCGGTGGTGCCGAGCCGTTCGACCAGCCCCAACAACGCCTCGACGATGCGGTAGCCGACGTCGCCGGCCGTCGCGGCCGCGCCGGGGTCGTCGCCCGCGACGAGGCGGCCGAGCTCGCCCCGCTCGGGGTCGGGAGAGTCCGCCGACAGCACCAGGGCTTCGACGAACGCCGCCAGCGGGCGGTCGAAGTCGATCTCGTCGGCGTCACCGACAAGGGCCGTGACGCCCAGGCGGCGGGCCGCGGCAACCAACTCGTCGACGAGGCGCGTCTTGCCGATGCCCGCCTCGCCCTCGAGCACGACGACGCCTCCGGCCCCGCGGCGCGCCGCGTCGAGCAACGCTTGTAGCGCGGCCACCTCCCCGCGGCGCCCGAGGAGCGGGATCGGCCCGATGCGGCCGACGCTATATCCGTTACCTGACGGATGTGTGCCGGGGCGTAGCCGTCTACCTTTCGGGACAATGACATCTGTGGACACCGCGGCCTGGACCCGGGCGCAGGGCGCCCTCCGCTACGAGGTCGATCGGGTCGTCGACCTGCTTCGCAACGTGCGCAACCCAACGGCGCCGGCCGTGGGCGACTGGAACCTGGGCGAGGTCGCCATGCACCTGTCCCAGGCCTGGGTGGCGGTGCCCGGCCTCGCCCGCCAGGACCTCACCGGCGTCTTCGACGTCGTCCCCAACCTCGAGGGCACCGCCGGCGAGGGGCTGATGAACGACGTCTGGGAGCTGGGCGGCATCACGATGATGGCGGTCAACGCCGACCCCGAGCGCAACCCCCGGGTGATCGCCGACCGCATCGAGGAACGGGCGGCGGCCTACTTCTCGTTCCTGGCTTCGGCGCCGGACGCCGGCGACCGCACCTGGCTCGTCAACGGCATCCGGGTGCCACCCTCGGTGTTCACCGCCCACCTGCTGCACGAGACCGTCGCCCACGCCTACGACATCGCGACGGCCGACAACCGCCCGTGGCGGATCGAGCGGGCGCACGCCGCGCTCGTGATCGAGGGGTTCTACGTACCCGTGATCTCGGCGCTGCCGCCGCGTGCGATGGTGAACCAGGACGCCGCCCGCGGCAAGCACGCCGCGTTCGCCATCCACCTACGCGATGCCGGCACCAGCATGCTGGCCTTCGACGACGGCGAGCTGACCATCGAGTTCCCGCCCTCGGGGTCGCGGCGCATCGACTGCCACATCTCCGCCGACCCGGCCGCCTTCCTGCTCGTCGCCCTGGCCCGCCAGAGCCAGTGGCGGGCGATCGCCCGCGGCCAGCTCGTGGCCTACGGCCGCAAGCCGTGGCTCGGCCCGCAGTTCCGCGCCTTCATGCGCAACCCGTAGCCCGTCGGGCGCGGCGGCGTCAGAGCCGGCGCGGGCACCATAAGGGGGAACAGACTGACCTTGATCGGCCTCGTCCGCGGCGCGAGCATGCGATCACGGCCGTCCTGGGGGAGGCATGAAATGGTGGGAACGCGTCGCTTCGCGCTGTTCGCCCTGCTCGCACTGGTCTCGGCGGCAATGGCGGGCACGGCCTCGGCCGCCAAGATCGCCGAGCCCACCCAGGTCGACGGTGCGGTCCAGGTGACCAAGGACACCAACGTGTCCCGAGCGCACACGGTGCCGGTGATCGCCGTCGACCCGCGGAACGAGCGGGTCCTGGCCCTGGCCGAGGCGGACGCCTACTCGTCGCAGTGCGCCGTGCACGTGTCGACCAACGCCGGGCTGAGCTGGACGCAGGCGGCCCGACCGGCGCTGCCGTCGGAGTACCCGAACTGCTCGTTCGTGTACTTCGGCCCCGTGGTCGACCTGGCCTTCGGCGCCGACGGCACGCTGTTCTACGCCCTCAGCGGCTACAACCCCACGACCAAGAAGGGTCGGGTCTTCCTCGCCCGGTCCGCCGACCTGGGCGCGACATGGGAGACCACCGCCCTGCCGTGGATCGCCCCGAACCTCGACAAGGGCGAGACGGGCATCGACGCCTCCCCGTCGATCGCCGTCGACCCGAGTGACCCCAAGCGCGTGGTCGTCGGCTGGGGGTCCAACTGGGCGACCTACACGCTGACGCCCGAGGTGATGGGCGGGAAGCTCTACTACTGGGACGTCATCGAGCGCGTGTACGCGTCGGTCTCCAACGACGGGGGCCGGACCTTCGGCGAGGCCGTCAACGTCGGTGAGGGCCTCCGCCTGACCCCGGAGGCCGAAGGAGTCAAGCCGCCGCCGCAGGTGCTCATCGGCAACCGCGGCGAGATCCACGCCTTGTTCGGCGAGTACTCGCGGGCGGGTAGCCGGGACAACCGCGAGGGGAAGGCGCCGCCCGCTCACGTGTACCTCGCCACGTCTGTCGACGGCGGCAGGACCTACGACAAACGGGCGATCTTCACCGGCCCGACCCCGACCGCGACCTCGGACTGGACCTGGGTGCCGAGGGGAGGCATCGACCGCCACACCGACACGTTCTACGTCGCGTGGGAGAACATGTCCTCCGCCGACGACCCGGTCGAGATCTCGACGATGCACTCCTCGGACGGCGGCAAGACGTGGAGCGAACCGCTCAAGGCCAACGACGTTCCCCCGAAGCGGAAGTGGAACTACCCCGAGGCCTATCCGGCCATCGCGGTGGCGGACAGCGGGCGGGTCGACCTGGCGTGGTACGACGGGCGCAACGACCCCGCCTACGTGGACGGGGCGCGCAGCAACAAGTTCCAGGACGTGTACTACACGTTCTCGACCGACGGCGGGCAGTCGTGGGCGCCGAATGTCCGCATCAACGACCGGATCATCGACCGCAACTTCGGCCCGTCGAGCCAGGGCGGCATCCGGGGCCCGGTGGGCCTCGCGGCGCTGGACTCGGCCGCCTACCTCGCCTGGGACGACTCCCGCAACGGCCGGCCCGAGAACGCGACCCAGGACATCTACTTCACCCGCGCCCGCGCCGAGTCGGGCGCCGGGCTCCTCACCGCGCCGGCCGAGACCTCGGCCGTGGCCTGGGCCCTGCTCGGCGCCGCCATCACCCTGGCCGTGGGCGGGCTCGCCCTGGTGATCGTGCTCACCGCCACCCGCAGCCGGCGCGCCACCGAGCCGGCGCGCCAACCGGCGGGGACCGGCGTGTCAACGTAGCGACAAACCTTTGGTGTAGCGAGCGCAAACGAGCGACCATGGTCGCTGGTGGATGATCCGACGGCTTCCGCGGGGCGACTGCAGCTGACGGACGGTCGGTATCTGGCCTACCGGTGGTTCGGGGCCGACCCCGCCGGCGACGGGCCCGTGGTCGTGCACAACCACGGCGGCCTCTCGAGTTCCCTCGACGCCGCCTCGGCCCACGAGGTCGCGGCCGCAGCCGGCATCCGTGTCCTCGCGCCCGATCGCCCCGGCGTGGGCGGGTCGGACCGGCACCCCGGGCACGACGTCGCCGACTGGGCCGACGACGTGGCCGCCCTCCTCGACCACTTCGGCATCGGGACCGGCGCGACGACGGGCTGGTCGATGGGAGGCCAGTACGCGCTCGCACTGGCGGCGCGTCTTCCCGAACGGGTGGCGCGCGCCGCGGTCATCGCCGGGTGCCCGCCGCTCGACGA
>JBOGIC010000772.1:0-1875 GCA_050744985.1 Acidimicrobiales bacterium | reverse complement strand
GGGCCGCGCTGCTCGAGGTGTCGCAGCCGTCGAACGGGCTCATGCGCTTCGGGCACTCCGTGTACTTCGGGCGGGTGGTGCCGTTCGTGGGCGGGTTGTTGTCCGACCGTGACGCCTACCGGTACCTCCCCCGGTCGGTGGCGTACCTGCCGCCGGAGGCGGAGCTGCTGGCCATGATGGTCGCAGCGGGGTTTGCGGACGCCCGCCAGACCGCGTTGTCGGGGGGGATCGCCCGGTTGATCACCGGGACGCGGCGCTCCTGATGCAGTCGCGCACCCGACTGTTGCCCGAAGGTGTCGACCCGCTGTCGGCGCTGGGGCCGGGCGGGTTCCTCTGGCTGCACGAGGGGGCGGGGTTTGCGGCGTCGGGCGTGGCCGCCGCTCGCGTGGCCATCGGTACCGGTCCGCAGCGGTTGGCGAAGGCGGCCGAGGAGGTGGCGTCGTTGCTGTCGTCGTTCGAGATCGACGATCCGCTGGAGCTGCCGGGGACCGGCCCGGTCGCCGTCGGTGGCATCCCGTTCCTCGACGGGCAGGAGGGCGAGCTGATCGTGCCGTCCCGGTTGGTCGGTCGTGCCGAAGACGGACGGGCGTGGGTGACCGAGATCGGTGGGGTCGGGTCTGGCGCGTCGGTGCCCGCGCCGTCGTCGCTGGAGCCGACGAGCTTCGTGGTCGAGTCCGACGGTGGACGTCTCGCGTGGACGTCCTCTGTTCGTCGTGCCCTGGAGCGCATCGACGGCGGCTCGTTGGCCAAGGTGGTCCTGGCGCGCCGGGTGGCCGTGTGGGGCGACCAGCCGTTCGTGTTGCCGACCGTCGTCGACCGGCTGCGCCGTGCGCACCCGTCCTGCTACACGTTCGCCAGCGGTGGGTTCGTCGGCGCGAGCCCCGAGCTGCTCGTCCGCCGGCGCGGCCGGTGGATGTGGTCACGGCCCATGGCCGGCACCGTCGAGCGCGGCGGCAGCCGGGCCGACGACCGCCGGCTGGTCAGCCAGCTACGGACGTCGGTCAAGGAGGCGGACGAGCACCGCCTCGTCGTCGAAGACGTGTCGTCGCGCCTGCGGACGGTGTGCGACGAGGTGTTCGTCAAGGGCCCCGAGCCGGTGGCATTGTCGTCGGTGACCCACCTGGCGACGACGGTGACCGGACGGTTGTCGGCACCGGGGGCGTCGGCGTTGGCCCTGGTCGGCGTGTTGCACCCGACCCCCGCCGTCGCCGGCGAGCCCCGCGAGGTGGCGCTGTCGCTGATCGCCGAGCTCGAAGGCTTCGACCGGGGGTTGTACGCGGGACCGGTCGGCTGGGTCGACAGCCGCGGCGACGGCGACTGGGCCGTCGCATTGCGCTGCGCTCAGCTGGACGGCCGCCGCGCGGTGCTGTCCGCCGGCGCCGGCATCGTCGCCGGCTCCGACCCCGAAGCCGAGTGGACCGAGACCCAGGCCAAGCTTGAGCCGATGCTGCGCGCGCTGGTGCGCGTTTGATCCGCCGGGTCAACCCACTGGATCCAGATCCGGCGGCCGAACAGGTGCCGCAAAATCCTTGGGTCGATCGATGGGCGGACGCCCACGCCCGACATCCCGGCCGCCTCGCCGACAGAACGGGTCCGGGCGATCACGTCGCGATGGCCTTCGATGAACCGGCCGCGGGTCACGTCGCCCGAACCACCGTCCCGAGCCGACGCGCCAGCACCGACGACATTATCGAGCGTCCGACCCGCATAACTTGCCGCATATCGAGCGGGTTGCTGCCGCCCGCCTCGCTACCGATTTTTCGGCCAATTCGCTGGCGTGGCGAACACGTGTTTGGTAGTATGTGCCCCTCTTCCCCCATGGAGCTGTTTCGAGAATGGGGGCACCCACGGCGATCACGGTGGCCGGCGGCGTCG
>JBOGIC010000771.1:0-2618 GCA_050744985.1 Acidimicrobiales bacterium | reverse complement strand
CCCACGCCCCCGCCTCCTTGATCTTCTGGTTCAGGGCGTCGACGTCCGCGAACATCCGCTCGACGACCTCGGGCGGGGGCTCTTCCTGACCCTCGACGAAGTGCACCGACAACAGGTACTGCTTCATGTGCCTCACCTCCTACGGACCGACCCCGTGCCGGCCTCTCGACCCGTATACGAACGGGCCTGACCCGAATCGACAGTCTCCCGTGATTTTCTTCGCCGGCCGACCGCACGCGCGAGGGCCTTCAACTTGGGCACGCCGGCGGCCGATACTTGAGGTGACGGAATCGCGCCGAGGACGGTCGTGCCGGTAGCTCTCGAGGTTTCACTTGCGCTCCTCCCGGAGGCGGCGCTGGCGGTGGACGTGCATGGTCGCGTCATGGCCGTCAACGACCTCGCCGCCGCGCTGTTCGGGCCCGAGGGCCCGTTCGACACCGCTGGCCCGGTACCGACGCTCGGCGCCATACGCGGCTTCGGAGAGTGGCTGGCGGGCAAGGGCGTGGCGGTCTTCGAGACGCACCTCGCCGGCCGCCGGCCCAACGGCGTCCCGGTCACCGTCGAGCTGCGGGCCCACCGCCTGGACGGCGAGGGTGGCGCCCTGTGCCTGCTGACCGAGCTCGACCGCGCCCGCGTCGCATCCGAGGCTCAGCGCTTCTTCGACATCGCCTTCGACACCGCGCCCATCGGCATGGCGCTGTTCAACACCGACGGCGAGTACGTGCGGGTCAACGCCGCCCTGTGCACCATGCTCGGGCGCCGCGCCGACGAACTGCTCGGCCGGCGGGACCAGGAGTTCACCCACCTCGAGGACCGCCAGAGCGACGTCGACGCCGCCTGGCGCATCCTGCGCGGCGAGATCCACACGTGGCAGTGCGAGAAGCGCTTCCTGCGCCCCGACGGGAGCGTCGTGTGGACCATCGCCAACCTCACCTTCCTGCGCGACGACGACGGGAACCCGCTGAGCTGGGTGGGCCAGTTCCAGGACATCACGGCGCGCAAGGCCCTGGAGGTGACGCTGCTCGAGCGGGAACGGCGTACCCGCGAGATCCTCGAGACCGCCCACGAAGCCTTCATGTCGATCGACCGGCAGGGCTGCGTCACCGACTGGAACCCCGCGGCGGAGGCAACCTTCGGTTGGGCCCGTGACGAGATCCTCGGCCGGTCGGTGATCGACGCCCTCGCCCCCGAGCGCGACCGCGACGGGCTGCGCGCCATGCTGGTCGAGGGGCGGCCGTCCGGAGTGTGCTTCCCGCTCAACGAGCTCGTCGAGATGACCGGCCTGCACCGCAGCGGGCGTGAGTTCCCGGTGGAGCTGACGGTGTGGGCGGTCGAGCGCGACGACGAGCACGCCTTCAACGCGTTCATCCGCGACATCAGCGAACGCAAGCGCACCGAGGAGCAGCTCGAACAGGCCCACTCCGAGGCGGTTCAGGCGTCGAGGATGAAGTCGGAGTTCCTCGCCAACATGAGCCACGAGATCCGCACCCCGCTCAACGGCGTGATCGGGATGAGCGGGCTGCTGCTCAGCTCGGACCTGCGATCGGACCAGCTCGAGTACGCCGAGGTCGTCCGCCGGTCCGGCGAGACGCTGCTCGAGATCATCAACGACATCCTCGACTTCTCCAAGATCGAGGCCGGAAAGCTCGAGCTGGAGCAGTCCGAGTTCGACGTGGGCAGCCTCGTCGAGGACGTGGCCGAGCTCCTGGCCCCCGAGGCCCAGCGCAAGGGACTCGAGCTGACGACCATCACCGAGCCGGAGATCCCCAGCCTGGTCACGGGCGACCCCGGGCGGATCCGCCAGATCCTCACGAATCTCGTCGGCAACGCCATCAAGTTCACGCCCGCGGGCGAGCTGTCCGTGCGCGTATCCCGTCAGGCGGGCGGCGCCACCGGGGCCCCGATGGTCCATGTCGCCGTCCGCGACACCGGCCCGGGGATCGCCGCCGAGGACGCCAAGCGGCTGTTCGACCCGTTCACCCAGGGGGACGCGTCCACGACGCGTCGCTTCGGCGGCACGGGGCTGGGCCTGGCCATCTCCCGGCGTCTGGCCGAGCTCATGGGTGGGTCGATCGGCGTCGAGAGCACACCGGGCGACGGCAGCACGTTCTGGTTCACGGTGCCGCTGGTGCCGGCGGCCGGGGCCGCGTGGCGGCCGGGCCGCCTCAGCCTGCTGGCCGGCGCCCGCGTCCTCGTCGTGGACGACAACGCCACGAGCCGCGCCGTGCTCGACCACCAGCTCACCCGGTGGGGCCTCGCGACGGCGACGGCCGCAGACGGCGCCACGGGTCTCGAGGTCCTGCGCACGGCCTTCCGGGCCGGCCGCCCGATCGACGTGGTGCTGGTGGACAGCGAGTTGGTCACGGCCGGCGGCCTCGACCTCGGCCACGCCATCGCGACCGACCCAGAGGTGGCGTCGACCACCCTCATCCTGCTGACCCCGGTCGGCCGGCCCCGGTCGCCCGACGGCACAACCCCGAACGTCCACGTCGCCAAACCGGTGCGGCGATCTCAGCTGTTCGACGCCCTCGCCGACGCGCTGGGGATCGGTTCGGGGCGGGCCACGCGTGAATCACGACCCCCGGCGCTGCCCGATCTTCCGGAGGCGCTTGCCGGCC
>JBOGIC010000770.1:0-3713 GCA_050744985.1 Acidimicrobiales bacterium | reverse complement strand
GCCTCGAGCTACCCAACTTCATCGACCGCAACTTCGACTCGGTCCTCGACCTGCTCAAGCCGCCGTGGCCGCTGATCCGGCTCCTTCGCCTCGGCGGGCTGCGCCGGCTGGCCAACGTCGTCGGCTCCTACTTCTCCGACAACCGGCTACAGCGCATCTTCTCGTTCCAGTCGATGTACGCCGGCTTGTCCCCGTACGAGGCCCTGGCCCTGTACTGCGTCATCACGTACATGGACACCGTCGAGGGCGTGTACTTCCCGGAGGGCGGCATCCACGCCGTGCCCGCCGGCCTGGCCGCCGCCGCGACCAAGGCGGGCGCGGAGTTCCGGTACGACGTGACGGTCGCCCGGGTCGAGCAGGAATCGGACGGTCGGGCCACCGGCGTGCGCCTGGACGACGGCGAGGTCGTCGCCGCCGACGCCGTCGTGCTCAACCCCGACCTGCCCGTCGCCTACCGCAGCCTCCTGCCCGGCACACCGCTCCCGCGGGTGGCGAGGAAGGGCCACTACTCGCCGTCGTGCGCGCTGTGGATGGCCGGCGTGCGCGGCACGCTCCCCGACGGCGCCGAGCACCACAACATCCACTTTGGCGCCGAGTGGGAGGGCGCCTTCGAAGCGCTCATGGAGCGGGGCGTCCTGATGCCGGACCCGTCCATCCTTGTGACGAGCCCCACCACGGGCGACCCGTCGCTGGCGCCCGAGGGCTGCATCACGCTCTATGTGCTCGAGCCCACGCCCAACCTCGACGGCAAGGTCGACTGGTCGAAGGAGCGGGACCGGTTCCGCGAGGGCCTGATCCAGCGGGTCGGCGCGCTCGGGTACCCGACCGGCGACGTGGTCGTGGAGCGCTTCGTCGACCCCACCGACTGGCAGCGCCAGGGCATGGAGCGCGGCACACCGTTCGCCATCGCCCACAACTTCTTCCAGACCGGCCCGTTCCGCCCGCAGAACGTCGACAAGCGGGTGCCGGGCGTCGTGTTCGTGGGATCCAGCACGATCCCCGGCGTGGGCGTGCCCATGGTGCTCCTGTCCGGCCGGTTGGCGGCCGAGCAGGTCGATCGGATCGAGCAACGCCGCACGTCGTGATCACACTGGAGAAGTCGTACGCCCGCTGCCGGGAGATCAACCGCCGCCACGGCAAGACGTACTACTGGTCCACCGTCCTGTTGCCCAAGATCAAGCGCCACCACGTGCACGCGCTCTACGGCTTCACGCGGTACGCCGACGACATCGTCGACGATCTGGGGTCGTCGGCCTCGGTTGCCGAGCGCACGCGGGCATTGACCGAATACGGCAACCGGTTCTTCACCGACCTCGAGGCCGGGGACTCCGACCACATCGTACTGAAGGCCGTGGTGCACACCGTGCGCGCGTTCCGCATCGACCCGGACTGCTTCGTGCGGTTCCTGCGGTCCATGGCGATGGACCTCGACACCGCCACCTACGAGACCTTCGACGACCTGCTCGTCTACACCGACGGCTCGGCGGCGGTGATCGGCGAGATGATGCTGCCCATCCTCGAGCCGACCTCGCCCGCCGCCACGCCCCACGCCCGCGACCTCGGCATCGGGTTCCAGCTGTCGAACTTCTGGCGCGACGTGAACGAGGACCTCGACCGCGGCCGCGTGTACATCCCCCAGGAGGACATCCGGAAGTTCGGCGCCGACCCGTGGCTGCGCCAGGTCACGCCCGAGTGGTGCGACCTCATGGCCTTCGAGATCGCCCGGGCCAAGCGGTACTGCGAGTCGGGGGACATCGGCATCCGGATGCTGCCGCCGTCGTCGGCGGCGTGCATCCGCGGCGCCCGGGCGCTGTACTGCGGCATCCTCGACCAGATCGAGCGGGCCGGGTACGACGTGTTCAGCCAGCGGGTGAAGGTCCCGACGTGGAAGAAGCTCGCCGTCGCGGCGCGCATCGTGCGGCCGGGACGCGGGCGGGGGCGCGGGTGCGGGTGCTGACGCCCACGCAGACCCCGCCGACGTGGGCGGCGCCGCCCAAGATCCGCCGCCTCTCGCCGTACTGGAAGCACCGGCTCGTCGCCCTCGGCGTCGTGCTCGCCGTCGGCCTACCCCTGTTCATCATCGGTGGCAAGTACTGGGTGGGGCACGTAGATCTCGACGAGGCCGTGGCCCGGTTCCGTTCGGCTGGGCCGGCGGCCGCCGAGCTCGTGGCCGGGTTGCCGGAGCCGGGTGTGTACCGCTACCGCACCACCGGCGGCGAGCGCATCTCGTTCCTCGACTACAAGCGCTCGTACTCGCCCACCACCGTCCGCATCATCACCCGGCACGGTTGCGGCGTGCGCGAGGACCAGTGGTTCGTCGTGCAGCACCTCGAGTACTACGACCGCTGCGGCTCGGCCCTCGCCGGCTACGGCACCGACATCGCCTACTGGTGGACCCACGGCACCCAGGACTTCCGTTGCGACGGCGGGTCCTTCGACATGGCGGGGCACCGGCCGGGTGACGAGGTCACGTGGTCGTGCCGGGACGAGGACACCCGCGCCGCCCAGAAAACCGAGTACGTCGCCGACGAGGAGGTCGTCGTGGACGGCCGGTCGATGCCGGCCCGCCACACCCGCTGGACGACGATCTTCAGCGGCGCCACCATCGGGGCGGCGGTGGTCGACGACTGGTTCGACCCGTCGACCGGACTCGTCCTGAAGGAGAAGCGGGCCATCGGCCTGCGCGTGGGCTCGCCGTTCGTCGGCGACATCGACTACGTGGACGAGTCCGAGTTCGTGCTGCTGTCGCTCGCGCCCTCGCGCTGAGGGGGTGGGGCGAAGACCCGCCCCGACGTGAACGAGTACCGGGCGACCTCCGGGGCCCAGCTGACGAACGTCGAGCACGGCTCGTCCTCGGGGATCAGGGGGCGCACCTGGCCGAGCTTGTCGCGCACCTCCTGGCCCCGTTCCGTGGGCGGCATGAACGAATCGACGAAGCTCCACCACGTGCCCGAGGGCTCGTCCATGATCAGGTCCCGCAGGAGCTCGCCGCCTTCGACCGGATAGCTGGACACCACGGCCAGCAGCAACAGCACGGCCCGGTGGCTGCCCCGGGTCTCGTCGCCGACGAACTCCTCCCGCTGGCCTTCGTCGATGCCGGCCCGGATGAGCCGGTACACGTTCACGAGGCGCTTGGCCGCCCGCGGCGAGGGCACGAGCGGGTACAGCCGCTTGATGCAGTCCAGCTCGAACGATTCGAGGCGCAGGAAGCCCGGGTCGCGCTCGATTGCTGGCCGCGGTGGGGGCGGTGGCGTTGCGTTCGGTGACGGCGTGTCCGGGGGAACCGTGCTCGTGGCCGTCGGCGATGCCGCCACCGGCGGGGCGGTGGGTGACGGCTCGTCCGGGGGGACCGTGGTCGTTGCGGGTGCGGGCTCCGGTGGCGTCGGGCGAGCGGCGGGCGACGCCACGCTGTCGATCAGGGCCGAGAACCCGGCCGGCGTCATGGGTCGCAGGGTGAAGGGGATCTGGAAGATCTTCTCGAGGTAGTTGAGCGGCGTCGACCGCCAGTGGGCGCCCTCGTCGTCGCCCCGATCGTCGCCGTCGTCGTCGGTCTCCTGGAACGCGGGCGAGAACTGCTTCAGCGAGTGCAGCAGCCAGCGGGCGTCGACGCCGACCACGACGACGAACAGCGGGAAGGCGAGCAGCAGGTGGACGGCCTGGATCACGTCGACGACCTTGCTCTCGGGACACCGGTCGAGGTCGTCGATGTAGAG
>JBOGIC010000769.1:0-2535 GCA_050744985.1 Acidimicrobiales bacterium | reverse complement strand
GAGCAGGTCGAGGTGGGCCTGGAGGTACTTGGCCGGGGTGCCGGTGTCGATCCAGTACGTGTCGAACCCGGCGGCGAACAGCGAGCCCTTTTCGGCCATGGCGGGGAAGACCTCCCGTTCGATGGAGACGGGCCCACCCACCGGGATGCGGTCGAGCACACTGGGCTCCAGCACGTAGGTGCCGGCGTTGATCTCGGCCGTGACCAGCTCGTCCGGCAACGGCTTCTCGACGAAGCGCCGCACGCGGCCGTCCGGCGCCGTAGGCACGAGGCCGTAGGCGGAGGGGTCCTCCACGCGGGTGAGGGCGATCGTCCCCTCCGCCGACCACTCCCGGTGGAAGCCGACGAGGGCGGCGATGTCGAGGTCGGTGAGGACGTCGCCGTTCACGGCGAGGAACGTCTCGTCGATGCCGGCCACGTCGGCGGCGAAGCGGATGGCTCCCGCGGTGCCCATCGGTTCGGGCTCCACCGCGTACCTGAGGCTGAGGTCGCCAACACGGTCGCCGGGGAACAGCGACAGGAACGCGTCGGGCCGGTAGCCGAGCGACAGCACGGCCTCCTCGATGCCGTGGGTGGCCAGGTGGAGCAGGACGCGCTCGATCATGGTGACCTCCACGATCGGCAGCATCTGCTTGGGGACGGCCAGGGTGAGCGGGCGCAGGCGCGTGCCTTCGCCGCCCACCAGGACCACGGCTCTCACGGAGCGGCGGTGGTGGGGACCGTGGTCGTCGGGGGCGGGACCGAGGTCGTCGCCTCGCCGGGGATGGTGGTGCCGGGGAGCGTGCTGTCGGTGGCCGTCGGCCCCACGTCGGTCAGGCGGTCGAGCTGCGGCTCCGACGGCGGCTTGGGGATGTCGGTGCCGTCGGGCACGAAGGCGACGGTGATGAGCTGGTTGTCGCCGAGCCGGACGTCGCCCGGGTTGCCCCGGACGATGCGGCCCTCGTCGTTCGTCCGGTTCTCCCAGACCTTCGTCACCACCTCACCGGGCTTGTCCCCGCACAGGTCGCCGTTCTTCATCAGCTCGCCGTCGGGCAGCTGGATGGAGTCGGCGGTGGCGGTGACGCCGACGGTGTCGAGCCAGACCTGCAGCGTGGCGTTCTTGCCGGCGGCCGTCGAGCTGAACGGGTGGGTGTGCACGATGCCGTCGCCGTGGGTGTGGATACCGAGGGGGTCCTGACCGTTGTCGACCACGGGCGGCGCGAAGTTGCCGCACAGGTCGAAGCCGATGGCGGAGTGCCAGTGGTCGCGGCCCACCCGCGGCGCGCTCGTGTCGGGCTGGCGCTGCTGGCGCGAGAGGATCGTCAGGGCGAGGCCGACCACGACCACCGAGACGAGGAACGTCGGGAAGAACCACGAGCTCGCCTGCCCGGCGCGCTTGGTGCGGCCGCCTCCCGTGCGGGCGACCTTGGTGACCTTCCTCGTTGTCGTTTTGGCCATGACCGATCCACGCTACTGCACCCGCTCTGGTTCCCGAGTCGGGCGAGTTTGTCAGCAGTAGCGGCTGAGGGTGGGGTAGGGGTTGGTGTAGCCGCTGCCGCCGGGATGGATCTCGAAGTGCAGGTGGGGCGGACCGCCCGAGGCGTCCCCGGTGTTGCCCACCGTCCCGATCACGGTGCCGGCCGATACCCGCCCGCTGGCGCCGAAGGAGTCGAGGTGGGCGCCGAAGTACCGGTTGCCGTCGTCGCCGGACAAGAAGTACGACAGGCCGCTGACCGAGCCGTTGCGGTGGGTCACCGTCCCGCCGACGTTGGCGACGACCGGCGTGCCCCGTGGCGACAGGATGTCGTTGCCCATATGGCTGCCGCCGCCCCAGCGTGCCGCGCCGTAGTCGTCGGAGAACGCGCGCGGGCCCTGCACCGGGCAGATCCAGGCGCCGCTGCCGAGCACCGACGGGGCGGCGGGCGCGGAGGACGGCGCGGCGACGCCGGGCGACGCCGGTTGCGTCCCTCCGCCGGCATTGGACTGGCCGTTGGACTGGGCCGGGATCCGGGCCTGGGCGGCGGCCGCTTCCCGTGCGGCTCGCTCCTGTTCCTGCCGGACGACCTCGGCCAACCGTTCGACCTCGCGGATGGCGTCGGTGCGGCGCTGGCGCAGGCCCTCGAGGGCCCCTTCCTGGGCCTGCTCGCTGGCCGCCAGGGCGCGCTGCTCGACCTGGAGGTCCTGGCGCTGGGCCCGGTACAGCTCGAGCGAGTCGGTCGAGCTGCCGGCGATCACCGAGGTGAACTGCCGCACCCGCACGAGCTGGTTGGCGTCCTGCATGCGCAGGATGCGGGTGAGCGGCGCCGGCCCTTCCACGTACAGGCGGAGGGCCAGGTCCTGCACCTGCTCGTGGGTCTGGGAGGTCCGCGCCTCCACGTTGCGTACCCGGGTCTCGACCCGGTCGCGCTCGGCCTGCACCTTCGCCAGCTCGACCTCGGCGGCGTTCAGGTCGGCGGCGGCGCGGTTGGCCCGCCGCTGGGCCGCGTCGAGGCGCTCGTCGGCGAGGGCAACGGTCGGCGCGGGGGCGATCGCGACCGCTACGACGGCCGCGACGACG
>JBOGIC010000768.1:0-2093 GCA_050744985.1 Acidimicrobiales bacterium | reverse complement strand
GCCGAACTTGTCGTACAGCCGGCCCAGGTGCTGCTTGACCGCCGCCTCGCTGACCGCCAACTCGGCGGCGACGGTCCGCGTGGACGCCGGTTGGGCGAAGACCTCGCTCGTGACGGCCGGGCGGTAGAGCGCGAGCAGCACCTCCCGTTCCCGGGGCGTGAGGTCGGGTGGGCGTTCGGCGCCCTCGGTGACCCCTACCTCCTTGCCCGTGCGCTCGGACCGGAAGACCAGCCTCGTGCGCCCGACCTGGATTTCGTCCCCGGGCTGCAAGGGCCGGTCCCGATCGATCCGGGCACCGTTCACGAATGTGCCGTTGCGCGAACTGAGGTCCCGGATGCACCAGCCCCCGGGCAGGCGTTCGAGGGCGGCGTGCATCCGTGACGACTTGGTGTCCCCCGCCAACACGACATCGTTGCCCCCCGAGCGCCCGACCGTGACGCGCGCCGCATCGAGCGTGATGAGCTCCGCCCCTTCGGGCCTCCAGACTTCCAAATACGCGGGCACCGTCGTTCCCCGACAGGCTAGCGACCCGCGTTGGCCGTGGAGCGGCAGTCGCGGGCCCTATACGAGGTGGATTCCGAACCGCCGGCGCTTCTCGTCGGTCAGCGGCGGTCGTCGGACCGGCGCCGCGGCCGCCGTCTCCCAGCGGACGGCGAGCCGCCGCGGCGGGCCGAGGGCCGTGACCAGGCCGGGCAGCGTCGTCTCCACCCAGTCGAGGAACCAGATGACCTCCTCGGCCACGATCCACCGACCCTGCGGCACGACGCGCCGGATCACGGCCTCCAGGTCCTCCACGGCGCCGCGAGCCTGACCTTCGACGACCCGGGCGATGGCGTGGCGCTGATAGTCGAGCTCGCCCAGCCGGGCCAGCGCGTCGATCTCGGCGCAGCGGGCGACGGCGGCGCGGACCAACGGCCCGGCCGCCTCCAGTTGGTCCACGAGCTCGGCGAGCTCGCCGGCGTCGGTGACCGAGGCCCGGAGGCGGATCCCGATGGCCCGGTGCAGGGGGACGACCGTCGTCCACCGCGCCGGCGTGGCGGTGGGGCACTCGGCGAGCAGGCGCTCGATGAGCTCGTTGCGTACCCGCAGGGAGAAGCGGACGTTGGGATCGTCGGGGTGCTGGCCGACGAGCGCCCAGCGGACCTCGATCAGGCCACCCACACCGGCGAGGGTGATGCGCCAGGCCTTCCCGACGCGCTCGAAGCCCGACGGGGCCAGGCCGGCGGTGACCTCCCGGGCGAACCACTCGAGATCCTCGGGGGAGACCGCGGGGTGCGTCGTGCGCTCCCCTTCGACTTCGAGGATGGCGTCCAGGCAGCGTTCGCTGTCCCACAACGACTCGGTCTGGGCGTCGAAGCACACGAGGCCCAGCTCGGTCGCCAGTCCCGCCGCCGCCGGGGCCTCGATCTGGGCGTAGCCGAGCGTGATGTCGATCGACGCGATGGGCCCGCTCCCGTTTCGGTCGACATCCGGCCAGCGGGTCTTGACGGCCGAGAGGAACCCCGTGATCGCGGGGCTCGGCGCGGCATGGTCTCGGCCCAGCCACCGGGCCTGCAGCTGCTCGAGGGTGTGGAGCGCGTCGGAGTCGTTCGCGGGTCGTGCCCCCTCCCAGACGGCGAGCCTCCAGCTCACATCCACCCACGGTACCGAGCCCGCGGCGCTAAGGGACCGCCTATTCGGCGAGAATCGGAACCTCCAACACGGCCACGCCGCGTACGTCGAGCCAGGCGCGGTCGGGGCCGCGCACCAGCCGCAGCTGCACGGCGTGGCACGACGCGCAGCGCAGGATCACGCCGGGCGCCTGCAGGTAGGCGCGCAGCTCGGCCACGGGCCGGCAGTCGTGGCACGACGCGCAGGTGGTCACCGCGACGGTCACGTCCACGGCGAAGACCTCCGCCAGCACGCCTCCGGCCGCGTTGCCGTCGAGAGGGGCAGGGTCCACGTCAGCCTCCTGTCGGTCCGAACCGTTCGGTCCTGACCATCTCCGGTGGGTGCCCGAGGGCGACGAGGTCGTCGGCCACGGCCTCCACGAACGGCGTCGGCCCGCACACATAGCAGCGCGGCCGCGCCGATGCCGGCCACCCCAGCTCGGC
>JBOGIC010000767.1:0-1578 GCA_050744985.1 Acidimicrobiales bacterium | reverse complement strand
TCTCGGCCGTCCGCGAGATGGCTTCGGCGGTGGGGCTCGACCTGCAGGGAGCGGTTGACGTACCCCCTGACATCGCCGCCCTGGTGCAGCAGCGCCAGGACGCTCGCGCCGCCCGTGACTACGCCGCCGCCGACCGGATCCGGGCCGAGCTGGCGGCGCGCGGATGGACCGTCGAGGACACGCCGGAGGGGCCGCGAGCGCATCCGAATCCCTGATTGCTGCGTGCTAGGGTTCGGAGATCCGAGGGAGTGCTGGGGCAACGGTCGCGGCGCGTCCCTCGTATTGTTTTTGGGTCAGAAGTTCGACAAAAGGGGGATCGCCAACGTGGCGACCGTCACCGGCACAGTGAAGTGGTTCAACTCGGAAAAGGGCTTCGGGTTCATCGCACAGCCTGATGGTGGTGCCGACGTGTTCGTGCACCACTCCGCCATCCAGATGACCGGGTACCGCAGCCTCGAAGAAGGCCAACGAGTCGAGTTCGAGGTCACGCAGGGCCCGAAGGGACTACAGGCGCTCAACGTCAAGCCCGTCTGACGTTCGCCGGCGACAGTGCCGGCGCGCGTTTCTTCGTTCTACCCTGGTCGTGGATGGGAGAGCGGCGGCTCGGTCGGCGGCCACGAGGTCGTATCACGATGGGTCTGGCTCTATTCGTCGCGGCCGTGCTTCCGGCGGTGGTCGCTCACTCGCCGGAGTCCTCCCGGGCGGCGGCCTTGACGCCGTAGCCGACGACGATCGCCGGGAGGAGCAGCACCGAGCCCAGGGCCAGCGACGCCACGACGACGGTCACCAGCACCGACGGGAAGTCGCTCACGGCGGCCGCCACGAAGACGACGACGGCCACGAGGAACAGCAGGTAGCCGAGGCGCTTGCCCAGCGCCGCCAGCCGGCCGATGCGGGCGCGCCGGGCCCGGACGGGGTCGGGTGGTGTGCTCATTTACGATCGCGGCCGTTTGTCGTCTGCCCGGCTCATCCTCCGTGACCGTACGCTCGTCTGGGCCCGCCCGCTGCTCATGGGCGTGGTCAACGCCAACCGCGACTCCTTCTCCGATCCCGGGCCCCGCACCCTCGACGCCGTCGTGGCGCGGGCGGTCGCCCTCGTGGCGGACGGCGCCGCGATCGTCGACCTGGGCGCGCAGTCCGCCATCACCGGGCGGGCGCCGGTCGACCCCGAGGACGAGGCGGCGGCGGTCGTGCCGGCCGTCGAAGCCGTGCGGGCGGCGTGCCCCGACGTGGTCGTGTCCGTCGACACGTACAAGGCCGCGGTCGTGGAGGCGGCGCTCGGGGCGGGGGCGCACTTGATCAACGACGTGTCGGGCCTGCGCGACCCGGGCGTCGCCCGGCTGTGCGCGGCCCACGGCGCCGGGCTCGTCGTCATGCACACCGCGGCAGCCCCGTTGACCCGCCTCCAGGACCCCGGCCGGTACCGCGCGGTCGCCGACGAGGTCGCGGCGTTCCTTCACGACCGGGCGGCGGCGGCCGTCGAGGAGGGGGTGCGGCCCGAGTCGATCGTCGTCGACCCGGGGGTCGACTTCGCCAAGACGCCGGCCCAGACGGTGGCCCTGCTGCGCGGCCTCGACG
>JBOGIC010000766.1:0-2938 GCA_050744985.1 Acidimicrobiales bacterium | reverse complement strand
GACGCGTCGCGCCTCCATCAATCGAGATCGATGGCGCAAGTGCTTCACGAAGCCGAGCGGATGGTTCTTCGGTCATCCGGCCCGTACGAAACGCCATGGCACTGCAGAAGCCCTTGGCCATGTTCGCTCGTCCAATCGCGTGTTGGCCGGCCTCAGGCTGCGTTCGGCTCGAGCACGAACTCGAAGTCGGCCGCGCGGAAGGTGACCACGAAGAAGCGGAAGAAAGACAGATGGCCGAGCAGGCCCCAGGCGTACGGCCACGGGTCACAGAATCCGACCTCCGCCTCCCACGAAAGCCCGGCGGCCTGAAGCGCGACCACGACGAATCGCGCTTCGGTCGTAGCGGCGGCGACCGAGAGCCGGGAGTGACGGCTGCCCTCGAGTGCGACCCCGGCGGCATCGGCCACCCACTTCGGGAGCAGGGTACGCAGGGCGCCGCTGTCGACCAGACATGGCGCGAGCATCGTCAATGGCCGCAACCGTGATGTCGAGGATCGGCCGGGGCCAGCCGCCGGCGGTCGGCACCTCGGTGTAGCGGAAGATCACGGTGTCGACTGCGTCGAGCCGGCTTGCGACCGATGGTCCGGGACCTGCCAGACACGAGCCCGTCGTCCATGTCGACGCAGCCATCGCAACACCGGCTCGACGGCGTCGGCATCGAACAGGACCTCGAGACCGTCCTGTGCCACCCACCGACCGGCGTAGGGAGCGAGCATCGCCGCCTCGGCGCCGCCATGGGGGCCAACGCCGGCCGCGTTGGTCGCGGTGCCGACGCTGCGCCGGTACACCCCGAAGCCGAGCCGGCGCAGGACCGAACGGGCTTGACGCGTGGTGAAATCGGCGCGGGCCAGGCCCGTGACCACGGCGAGCACCTGCTTGGGCGGGAAGCGTCGCCCACCGACGACCACGTAGTGCTCCTGGATGGGCTCTGGATCAGCGCCCTCCATCAGGCCTTCCACCTGCTCGGTTTCCAGCTCGAACGCTGTGCCCGCGATGCGCGCTGTCGTCATTCCCGAATCCTCTCGGTTACGTACTTTCTGACGTGTACTACCCCCGTGGACGCTCGGCTGCGGAGGATGCCGCAGCCCTGGCCGTCGGCGACGAGGTCCCTGCCGCTGACGTCGTCGCGCGTGTGGCTACCATGCGGCACGGTGGGTGGTGTGGTTCGGGCCGAAGTCAGCCGGTCCAGCAGCACCAGCGCAGCGAACGGCGCGACTGCGCCGGGCGCTGGGGACCGAGTTTTGGCGCAGATGGCAATCGGCGCGCTCTACGTCGACCGCGTGACCGCCGAAGTGGTCGCCGCCATGGAGCATGCGGGCATCCCGACGATCCTGCTCAAGGGACCGTCGATCGCGCGGTGGTTGTACCCGGCCGGCGGTCGCACCTACGGAGACACCGACATCTTGGTGCCGCCGTCACGGTTCGCCGACGCCGCGTCGGTCTTGACCTCGTTGGGGTTCCGCGAGCGGTACGAGGGCTTTCATCCCCGGGAACGGGATCCCGGGACGGTCGAGTTGTCGTTCACCCGCCCCGCTGCATCTGGCGCCCGTCCGGGGGGCAAGGTCGACCTGCACCGGAACCTCGGCGGCGTGCCCGTCCCCGACGAGCTCCTGTGGGAGACGTTCGACGCCGGCTGCGACACGATGCCCGTGGGTGGCATCGAAGTTCGGGTGCTCAACCGGACCGGCGTGGCGCTCCACATCGTGCTGCATGCGATGCAGCAAGGGTTCGGTCTCCACACCGGCGAAGATCTCCGCCGCGCCGTCGAGTGCCTGCCGTTCGAGGGATGGCGAGGAGTCGCCCTCGTAGCGCAGCAGCTCGGCGTCACCGCCGCGCTCGGATTGGGCCTGCGCAGTCGTCCCCAGGGGTCCGACATCGCCGATCGCCTCCGCCTTCCCCAGGTGGCGCTGGGCGACTCCGTCTACGCCTCCAGCCCCGCATGGGCGGCGCGCGGAGCGCTCACGCTTTCGCACGTGCGCTCGGCCGCCACGGTGGGCGAGAAGGCGAGTCTCGTGCGCCGGGCGCTCGTTCCCTCCCCCGCCAAGGTCCGGTACATGGCGGGTACCCCGTCCCTCGCATCCGGCTATCGCCGGTACTGGCGGGGCCTGGTGGTGTCGATGGGCCCCGCCCTCCGTCACGTCGTGCGCCACCAAGCCGCACGGGGCCACCGAGGCCGCCGCGTCCGGGCCGTGCGCCGGGTCCTCACGAGCGATCCGTGGCTCCTGCTCGAAGCGGGCCTCTGCCTCGGTGGGGCACGGCTGGCCATCTCGATCCTGCCCTTCCGGTGGATGACGTGGGCGCTCCGGCAGCGGCAGGGCGAAGCTCGCGACCCGGCCGAGGGCGACACGTCCCCGCAACGGCAGCGGGTCGCCCGGGCCCTCCGGCGGGTGAGCCACCGGATGCCGGGGGGGAGCCACTGCTTGGCCCAGGCGCTGGCCGGCAAGCAGATGCTGCGCCGCCGGGGGATCGGCAGCACGCTCCACATCGGCGTGGCCAAGGAGGTGCAGACACATCTCGAAGCGCATGCCTGGCTGCGCAGCGGCGATCTCACCGTGACGGGTGGGGACGGTCTCGAGCGTTTCACGGTGATCGCGACGTTCTCCGATCGATGACCATGCAAAGAGCGTGCCCGGACAAATGAGCCTGTTCGACGGGACGCAGATCACCATTCCCGAGGCCGTCCTCCATCAGCAGCTCGGCGCCGAGACCGTGCTGCTTCACCTCTCCACCGAGCACTACTACGGCCTCGACGAGGTCGGGAGTCGCGTCTGGCAACTGCTGCACGAGCATGACACCGTCGATCCCATCGTCGCGGCACTCGTGCGCGAGTACGAGGTGGACGAAACGACGCTGCGCGGCGACCTCGAGCGCCTGCTCGGGCGACTCGCCGAGACCGGCTTGATCCACGTCGAGCGCGGACCAAAAGGATGAGTGGCTT
>JBOGIC010000765.1:0-5201 GCA_050744985.1 Acidimicrobiales bacterium | reverse complement strand
GCACACGCCGTTCTTCAACAACTACCGGCCGCAGTTCTACTTCCGTACCACCGACGTCACCGGCCAGATCGTGCTGCCCGAGGGCACCGAGATGATCATGCCGGGCGACAACACCACGATGACCGTCGAGCTGATCCAGCCCATCGCCATGGACGAGGGCCTTCGCTTCGCCATCCGCGAGGGTGGCCGCACGGTCGGTGCCGGCCGTGTCACGAAGATCTTGAAGTAATGGCCCAAAAGATCCGCATCCGGCTCAAGGCCTACGACCACGAGATCGTCGACCAGTCGACCAAGAAGATCGTCGAGACGGTCGTTCGCACGCAGGCCAAGGTGCGGGGGCCCGTCCCGCTGCCTACGGAGACCCACCGCTGGACGGTGATCCGCAGCCCGCACAAGGACAAGGACTCCCGCGAGCACTTCGAGATGCGGATCCACAAGCGCCTGCTCGACATCCTCGAGCCCAGCCCCAAGACCGTCGACTCGCTGCAGCGGTTGGACCTCCCCGCCGGCGTCGACATCGAGATCAAGATCCAGACGGCCTAGGGGTCGGAAGAACTGCTCGGGGCCGCCTGCGGGCGGCGCTGGCGTAGGCTCGCCGGAATGGCAGCAGACGACGAAGAAGAATGGTGGGACGTCGCCGGGGTCGAAGACGTCGGTGACCACGAGCCGCTGCCCGTGCAGGCGCACGGCTACCCCGTGGCGCTGTTCCGGGTCGGTGACGAGTTCTTCGCTCTCTGGTCGCGCTGCCCCCACGCGGGCGGCCCGCTGGACGAGGGGTACCAGAAGGGCGACGTGGTGGTCTGCCCGTGGCACGGCAGCATGTTCCGGGTGAGCACCGGCGAGCGCCTCGACGGTCCCGCCGACCGGGGCGCCACGGCTTTCCCGGTCGAGGTGGAGGACGGCCGCATCTGGGTCGGGCCACCGCCGCCCGGCACCGACCCCCCGCCTCCGTCGTTCCTCCAGTTCTAGATCGCGCGGAAGCCGCCGTCGGTGAGGACCGGGACGACCGACGAGGCGTCGAGGTCGGCGGCCCACCGGATGTCCTCGCTGTAGCCCCGCGCCGCCAGTTCGCGGCCCGACGTGCAGGAGTGGAGGATGGCGGCGAGGTTGGGGCGGGCGGCCACGAACGCATCCGCCGCCACCTGGGCCTCCGCGGACAGCGTGTGACCCGCCGCAGCGAGTATGGCGCCCGCACCCAGGAAATCCTCGACGGCGAACCGGGGCGAGCCGTCGCGCCACTGCTCGCCGGCGGCGACCACCACGCCACGACGCGGACGGCCGGACAGCCACGCACCGACGGCCGAAGCATTCCGCAAGGAGCCCACCACGACTGTGGCGCCCGCTGCCGCCGCCTCGAGCGCCAGCCGGCCGCCGTTCGGTGACGGCAGCACGACCCGGTCGCCGCTTGGTAGCTGGGCCAGCGAGCGAGGCGACAGCGACGCCGGCCCACCCCGGCGGTCGGCCAGGTGGGCCCCGAGCTTGTCGGCGACCCGCGGGCCGTAGTCGTCGTTCTCCCGCAGCGGGTACACGACGACGCCGGACTCCGCCGCCGCCGTGACTGCGGTCGAGAACGACAGCACGTCGACGACCACCACCACATCGGCGAGCCGGCCGCCTTCACGGAGACCGTCCCGGCCCCATTCGAGGTGCACGGGCACGACAGTAAGGCTCTCTGTGACTCCGGCTATACTCGCTTGGTCCGGGAGCAGGTCCGTCTGCTCCACTGTCAGTCGTCCAGTCGTCCAGTCGACGTCCTCGGTCGCCGGTTGGTACCCCGAGGCACAACCGATCAATCGCTCCGCCGGGCAACTTCGCCTGTGCGGAGCGTCCGCGTGAAAACAGGGCTCAAGGTCAAGGCACAGCTATGGCACAGAAGGCGATCGTCGGCGAGAAGGTCGGCATGACCCAGGTCTGGGACGACCAGAACCGGGCCATTCCGGTCACGCTGGTGCGCGTCGCGCCCTGCCGGGTCGTGCAGGTGAAGACGCCCGAGCACGACGGGTACAGCGCGGTCCAGGTCACCTTCGGATCGGTGAAGCCGTCCCGGCTGACCAAACCCGAGCTCGGTCATTTCGCCAAGGCCGGCGTCGAGCCCGGCAAGAAGCTGGTCGAATTGCGCGTCGACGACGCCGCCCGCTACGAGGTCGGCCAGGAGATCAAGGCCGACATCCTCACCGCCGGCGAACGGGTGGACGTCACCGCCGTCAGCCGCGGTAAGGGCTTCACCGGGGTCATGAAGCGGCACAACTTCGGCGGGCTCGGCGCGTCCCATGGCGCCCACAAGGTCCACCGCGCACCGGGCGCCATCGGCGCCTGCGCCACGCCGTCACGCGTCTTCAAGGGCACCAAGATGGCGGGGCGGATGGGCCACGAGAAGGTCACGATCCTCAACCTCGAAGTGGTCGAGGCCGACGCCGACCGCGAGCTCATTCTCCTTCGCGGGGCCGTGCCCGGCCCACGCGGCGGGTTCGTCCTGATCCGCAACGCCGTGAAGAACGGGAGCGGTTCCTAAATGCCGAATGTCGCGGTTCGTTCATCCGAGGGCGAGAGCCTGCGCACCATCCGCCTCGACGACGCCATCTTCGGCGTCGCGCCCAACGTGCCGGTCATGCACCAGGTCGTCACGGCGCAGCTGGCCGCCGCCCGCCGGGGCACGCAGAGCACCAAGACCCGCGCCGAGGTGCGCGGGGGCGGTGCCAAGCCGTGGCGGCAGAAGGGGTCCGGCCGGGCCCGGCAGGGATCCAGCCGATCCCCGCAGTGGCGCGGCGGCGGCGTGGCCCTCGGCCCCAAGCCCCGCAGCTACAAGCAGCGCACACCCAAGAAGATGGTGCAGCTCGCCCTGCACTGCGCCCTCTCCGACCGGGCCGGCGACGGCAAGGTCGTGGTGGTCGACGGCTGGTCGTTCGACGCCCCGAAGACCAAAGACGCCGTGGCCACCCTGCGGTCGCTCGAGCTCGAGGGCAAGGGCCGCGTGCTGCTGGTGCTCGCCCGCGACGACGAGGACGTCTACCGGTCGTTCCGCAACCTGCCCGACGTGCAGCCCATCCTCAGCAGCGAGCTGAATGCGTACGACGTGTTGTGCAGCGACTGGGTCGTGTTCACGCGCGCCACGCTGCCGGGCGTCAGCACCGATGTGGCCGACTCGGCGGAAACCGTGTCCGCCGCGACGCCGTCCGAATCCGGCGAAGCCGACGACGAGGGGCCCGACTGGGACGCCGTCGTGAGGGGGGACGCCGAGTGAGCTCCGGCGACCCCCGTGACGTGGTGCTCCGGCCGGTGGTGAGCGAGAAGTCCTACGGGCTGCTCGACCGCAACGTGTACACCTTCGTGGTTCGCGACGACGCTACCAAGGTGCAGATCCGCAACGCCGTGGAGGAGATCTTCAACGTGCGGGTCGAGAAGGTCAACACCCTGAACCGCAAGGGCAAGCGCAAGCGCAACCGGCGCATGCCCACGTACGGCAAGCGCCCCGACACCAAGCGGGCGATCGTCACCCTGTCGGCGGGCAACCGCATCGACCTGTTCGAGTCTTGAGACGGTAGGTTCCCATGCCCCTTCGCAAGCGCAAGCCCACGAGCGCCGGACGCCGGTTCCAGACGGTCTCCGACTTCTCGGAGATCACCCGGTCCGAGCCGGAGAAGTCGCTGCTGGTCCCGCTGCCCGCCTCCGGAGGGCGCAACAGCTACGGCCGCAAGACGGCGCGTCACCGCGGCGGCGGTCACAAGCGGCAGTACCGCATCATCGACTTCAAGCGCACCAAGGACGACATCCCCGCCAAGGTCGCCTCGATCGAGCACGACCCCAACCGAAACGCCCGCATCGCCCTGCTGCACTACCTCGACGGCGAGAAGCGCTACATCCTGGCGCCGGCCCGCCTGAAGGTCGGCGACCGGGTGATGAGCGGGCAGAAGGCCGACATCCGCCCTGGCAACGCCCTGCCCCTGCGCTACATCCCCGTCGGCACGACGGTGCACAACGTCGAGCTGAAGCCGGGCGGCGGCGGCAAGATGGCGCGCGGCGCCGGCTCGAGCATCCAGCTCGTGGCCAAGGAAGGTGACTTCGCCACCCTGCGCCTGCCCAGCACCGAGATGCGCCGCGTGCCCATCGACTGCCGGGCCACCGTCGGTGAGGTCGGCAACCCGGAGGCCGAGCTGGTGTCGATCGGCAAGGCGGGTAGGAACCGGTGGAAGGGCGTGCGCCCGCAGACCCGCGGCGTGGCCATGAACCCGGTCGACCACCCGCTCGGCGGTGGGGAGGGCAAGTCGTCCGGTGGCCGTCACCCGGTTTCGCCGTGGGGCCAGCCCGAGGGCCGCACCCGCAACACCAACAAGCCGTCCCAACGCCTGATCGTCCGGCGGCGCCGGACGCGTGGGGCCAGGAGGTAACTGCTCACGTGAGCCGCAGCGTCAAGAAAGGACCGTTCGTCGACGACCACCTGCTCAAGAAGGTGGACGACCTCAACTCGCGCGGCGAAAAGCGCGTGATCAAGACGTGGTCGCGCCGCTCGACGATCATCCCCGACATGGTGGGGCACACCATCGCCGTCCACGACGGCCGCAAGCACGTGCCCGTGTACATCACCGAGGCGATGGTGGGGCACAAGCTCGGCGAGTTCGCGCTCACCCGCACGTTCCGCTTCCACGCCGGCCAGGAGAGGTCCGGCCGCCGATGACGGGCCCGAAGCTCAACGAGCGTCCCGTGCTGCGTTCGCGGCCCGACCGCCCGGCGCGTCCCGTGGAGGGGACCGCCACGTCGAGCCGGTCCGTGGCCCGCTACGTGCGCGTCTCGGCGTACAAGGTGCGCGAGGTGCTCGACCTCGTCCGCGGCCAGGACGCGGACCGGGCCCAGGAGATCCTGCGCTTCGCCGAGCGCGACGCGGCGACGCTGGTGGGCAAGGTGCTGGCGTCGGCCGTGGCCAACGCCGAGCACGTCCACGGGGTGCCCAGCGAGGAGCTGTTCGTCTCCGCCTGCTTCGCCGACGAGGGGCCGACGCTGAAGCGCTGGCGGCCACGGGCCCGCGGACGGGCGACGCGCATCCGCAAGCGCACGTGCCACGTCACGCTCATCGTCACCCGGCTGCCCGAGAACGAGCTGCGCAAGCGGCGGGCCTCCCGGGCACCGGACGCTGCCGACCGGCGCCGGCGTCGCCAGACCGGTCGCACGCCGTCGCCCGAGCGCGAGCGGCGGGTGCGGGCCAGCCG
>JBOGIC010000764.1:0-12082 GCA_050744985.1 Acidimicrobiales bacterium | reverse complement strand
GGTCAAGCAGCACCTGGGCCGGCTGTACGACAAGTTCGGCGTCGGCGAGGGCGAGGGTCGCCGCCTTCGCCTCGCCAACGAAGCCCTGCGGCGGGGGGCGATCACGATGGCCGAGGTGCGCGGGACGCGTCCGCCCGGGGCCGGCTCGTGACGACCGGGCCCGGCGACGACGGGATCCCCGCGCCGAAGCGCGCCGCGGTCGCGGTCGACCTCGGCATCCCTGGCATCGACGACGCCACGGAGGTGGGCCGCGGCGGGTTCGCCGTCGTCTACCGCGCCCGCCAGCCCGAGCTGAACCGGACGATCGCCATCAAGATGCTCATGGCGCGCCTGGACCAGGATGGAGAGGAGCGCTTCGCCCGCGAAGGCTGGGCCATGGGGACCCTGTCGGGGCATCCCAACATCGTCAGCGTCATCGGCACGGGCACGGCGTCGTCCGGGCGTCCGTACATCGCCATGCCCTTCCTCCGCGAAGGCTCGCTCGCCGACCGGATCGACCTCGACGGCCCGCTGCCGTGGGCCGAGGCCGTGCGGATCGCCATTAAGCTGGCGGGGGCCCTCGAGACGGCGCACCGGTCGGGCACCCTCCACCGTGACATCAAGCCGGAGAACGTCCTCCTCTCCGACTACGGCGAGCCGCTGCTCACCGACTTCGGGATCGCCCGGGTCGAGGGCCGGTACGAGACGGGCACCGGCCAGGTCGTCGCCTCCGCCGCGCACGCGAGCCCCGAGGTGCTCGAAGGACGCTCGGCGAGCGTCGTATCCGACGTGTACGCGCTGGGTTCGACGTTGTTCGCGCTCCTGGACGGCCGGGCCGCGTTCACGCGCCGGACCGAGGAGCCGCTCATGGCCCTGTACCTGCGCGTGGCCCGTGACCCGATCGCCGACCTGCGCCCGCGCGGCGTCCCCGACGGCGTCTGCCGGGTGATCGAGCGGGCCATGGCCAAGGACCCCGCCGACCGCCAGCCGTCCGCCCTGGAGTTCGGTCGCCAGCTCCAGGAGGTGCAGCGGCGGGCCGGTCTGCCCGTGACCGAGATGGCCCTCGCCCTACCCGACGCGCCGCACCGATCGGGAGGGGTCGCCACGGGCTCGCCCTCCCGCGAGGAGGCCCTCGTCGAAGACGAGACGGGCGTCGAGGGTGCCGTCCCCGCCGAGGTAACCCCGGCGCCCGCCGTCTCGACGCGGCGGCGCGTCGCCGTGGGCGTGACCGTTGCCGTCGTGGTGGTCGCGCTGGCGGCCGCGGTGCTGGTCGCCACCCGCCCCGACGGCGACGAGGTCGCGACCGACCCCGGCGTGTCGACCACGACGGCGGCCACGGTGCCCGCCACGGTGCCCGCACCCGACCTCCCGGGCGTGGCCGTGGGCAGGGAGCCGACGTCGGTCGCGGCCAACCCGCGGACCAACCGGTTCTACGTCGCCAACTCGGGTTCGCTGAACGTCTCCGTGGTCGACGGCGCCACGCGAGAGGTCACCGCCACGGTGCCGATGCCGACCCGGCCCCTTGCCGTCGCCGTGAACCAGCGCAGCGGGCGGGTCTACGTGACCACCGCGGACGCGTCGGTCGTGGTCATCAGCGGGGACAGCAACACGGTGACCGGTACGGTGCCGCTCAGCGCCCGGCCCCTCGGCCTGGCCGTGGACCATCGCACCGACCGCGTGTTCGTGGCCACCGTCGACCCCGTCATCGCCGTCATCGACGGGCCGACCAGCAAGGTCGTGTCCACCATCCCGCTCGCCGCCCGGCCGTGGAGCATCGCCGTGCTGCCGGACACGAACCGCGCCTTCGTCACCAGCCAGGACGCCGGGACGCTGTCGATCATCGACGGAGGGACGCTCGGGGTCGTGGCCACCGTGCCCGTCGGTGCCCGCCCGTGTGGCGTCGTGGCCAACCCCCGCAACCGGCGCGTCTACGTGGCGAGCCAGGACACCGGCGCCGTGACCGTTGTCGACGCCGACGCCAACACGGTGGTCGGCACCGTTCCCGTCGGGTCACGACCGTGTGGCATCGCGGTCAACTCGCAGAGCAACCGCGTGTACGTCACCGACCAGGAGACGGGGAAGCTGACCTCGCTTGACGGCGCCGCCAACCAGGTGCTGCGCGTCACCGACTTCGCCCGCCCGGTGCGGGCGCCTGAGCCCCTGCCCTACGGCGTCGAGGTCAACCCCCAGACCGACGCCGTCTACCTCGTCGACCGCGACTCGAACAAGCTCCTGACCCTCAGCGGCGACCAGCTGTAGCGGGGAAGCCGACCGGCGCCTCCTTCGCGTCACCCCGGCGGCCGGGGACCGATCTCCAGGTCCATCGGAACTTCGACCGCGTCCGTGGCCGTCTGCACGACCGCCGTCACGGTCCAGCGGCCGGCGATCGACAGCGCGCTCGACGAACCTCGCCAATGCGAGTCCGCGTCCCGCGTCAACTCCAGCGTGGAGGTGCCGATGTCGGCGCGGTCGTTGAGCTGGAACCGGAGGGTCAGCGTGCGGGCGTCGACGGGTTGGCGCGTGTCGTAGTCCACGATGGTGGCGTCGAAGCGGTTCGGCCCGGCGGTGCCCGGGCTGACGACCAGTTCCAGGCGCACCGATGTCGCGTAGTCGGCACCGGTGACCGTCACGCTCGGCGGCCGCTGGAGCTTGGTGGCCGCCGCCACCGTGGCCGAGGGCGGCAGGCTCGCCAGCACGGCGGCCGCCGCGAGGACGGCCGCTCCCACCATCACCTCGATGCGGACCGTCCGGCGGAGACCGGCGAAGCGGGCGGCCGCGGCGGCGACGTGGCGGAACCGGCTGCTGGCGCCGAGGGCGACGAGTACGGCGAAGAGCCCGAGCTTCACCAGCAGCGCCACTCCGAAGCTCGTGTCGAACAGCCGCGACCATGACCCGACATCGTCGACGGCGCGCAGCGTGCCGGTGAGGGCGACGAGCCCGAGCCCGACGGCGGCCACCGTCGAGAACCGCCGGGCCAGCCCGGGCCCGCGACCGGGGTCGCCGCGCCGGAGCGCGACCAGCAGCCACACGAGCCCCCCGACCCACGCGCCGACGGCGACGAGGTGGAGCCATTGCACGCCGACGGTGAACCACGGGGCGCTGGAGGCGTCCGCGTGACCGGACATGGCGCGTTCGAGCATCACGGCGGCGGCGCCCGCCCCGACCGCGGCCAGCGAGATCCGGCGCGGGCGAAGGCTGGCCCAGGCGACGGCCAGCCACGTGAGGCCCAGGGCGATGGCCTGGGCCTTGAGCTTCTGGCCCGTCGAGGACTCGATGAGCGCGCCGAGGCTGGTGCGGGTCGTCGCCTGTTGGTCGGCGATCGTCAGCACCAGGCCGACGGCCGCGGCCGCCCACGCGGCGTTGAGCAGCCAGACCGAGACGAACGTCGGCTTCGCCGCGACGAACAGGCCGACGATGGCCACGCCGAGCAGTAGCACGACGCCGACGTAGAACAGCCACCGGCCGCCCATCGCCACCAACGTCGGCGAGCGCACGCCACTCGGCGTCCCGGTACTGCCGGCCGCGGCCGCGGGCACGCCGACGCCGAACGCGACGACGCCGACGGTCGTGTGGCCGTCGGCGGTCGACGTCGTACGCCACGTCACGGTGTAGGTGCCCGTCGGGAGTCGCCCCAACGGCACCCGGGCTCGGTTGGGTAACCCCGGCACCTCGGCCTTCCCCGCCTCGACCCGGTGGCCCGAGGCGTCGAGCACGTGCACCACGGTCAGCAAGGGGTCGAGCGCCTCGGTGAAGGTGAGGAGCACCTCCGACGGCGCGGGGTCGACCGTGGCGCCGTCGGCGGGGCTCGACTCGGCCAGGAGCGCGTGCGCGCCCGCGGGAACAGCGGCGGACCCGAGGGAGACGCCCACGAGAAGCACGGCAGCGACGAGGCCAACGAGGCGGCGCCTCACCGACCGACGTTGTGCGAACTGAGTCAAGGCGGAGTCGAATCTTTCGTAAGTGTTGTCGAGGGGCTAGCCCGGGGATAGGTTGTGATCGTAAGCAGTGTGTGCGGGATTCGGAGTGCGCGGGATGGGAGTCGCCACGTGATGGTTTGGTCGCGTCGTCGTTTCGTTGTCGGAGCTGTGGCGGCCTTGGCGGTGGTGGTACCCGCAAGCCTCGCCTGGGCCTGCGTCGCGCCCATGTCGCTCACGACGGCGAACAACACGGTCCAGCCCGGTGGCACGGTTCGCGTCATCGGGCGCGAGACGGCTCCCGGCGCTCCGATCGAGATCCGCCTCGACGCCGTCAACGGCCGGCTCCTTCATACCGTGAGTGGCCAGGCGGGCGGTATGTCGGCCCGGTGGGACGCCGACGTTGTCATCCCCACCGACATCCAACTGGGTACGCACGTCCTCTACGCGGTCCAGAACTACCGCAACATGAACGCGACAGTGCCTCGGGCCACGATCTACGTCGGCACCCTCCCGCCGCCGGCACCGCAGCCCGAGGCTCGCCCGGTCTCGCTCGACGTCGGGTCGGGCCCGAGCGCGCTGAGCCTCGTGCTGGTCGGATTGGGCGTGGCGGCGGCCGGCCTGCTGATCGTCGGCGGGTTGAGCGTTCTGGCCGCTTCGGCGAAGGGCGCCAAGCCGCAGCCCGAAGCGCAGAAGACCTCGTAGGACCCAGGCCACCACGGCGACAACCTTCGGAAGGATGCAATGACGTACCGCACGATGCGCATCGGGGCCGCGGCGGCGGCGGTGGGAGGAATGCTGGCGGTCTATGCGGGGTCGGCGACCGCCGAGCCGGGCCCGACGCCGTCGACCTACAAGCAGGTCCCGTTCAAAGACCAAGGCGTCACGATCGAGAAGCTGACGGCCGCCTCCCAGATGACCAAGGACCAGGAGGGGCCGGCACGCGCCTTCACCGGCCCCACGTCGATGGCCGCCAACCCGGAGGACCCGCGGATCGTGGTGGCGGCGACCGCGGACCTGCGCTCAAGGGTCTGCTACCTTGCCGTGTCGAAGAACGCGGGGCAGACGTGGAAGTTCTCGAAGGAGCTGCCCACTGATCCCGCCTACCCCTACTGCACGAACAATTCCGCCGGGACTCCCCACGCCTCGGTCGCCTGGGGCAGCAACGGCACGCTGTACTACTCCCACCTGGCCTACGGCGACGGTGAAGGGCCCCGGGAAGGCAAGTCGAGCGCGATCCTCGCCCGCACCACGAACCTGGGCGAGAGCTGGCAGACCACCCTCGTCGAGAACAACCGCGGCAAGACCGGCGTGCCTCCGTCGGTGACCTCGGTGCCCGGGCTGGCGGTGGACACGTCGGGCTCCAAGGACATCGTCTACGTCGGCTTCAGCCGCAGCTACCCCGACGCGCCGATGGGTGACCCGCTGCGGGCGCCCCATGTCATGGTGGGCACCTCCACCGACGGCGGTGTCACGTTCGGGGAGGCGGTCGACCTCAACACGTTCAACCGCCCGAGCGTCCAGGCCGCGGGCAAGTCGTACCAACTGTTCATGCGGACGGGTTTCGCCGCGCCGTTCCTGTACGCGCGCGACGGTGTCCTGCTAGCCGTGGCCGGTCCCGATTTTCCGTTCAACGACCAGCCTGCCCCCCCGCCCGAGGCGGGCACGGGTCTCAACCCGGGGAGCTGGTACGCCTACCCCATGCCTCAGCTGATCGGCCGGTCCACCGACCAGGGCAAGACCTGGACGATCACCGCGCTCGGTGACCCCATCTTCGCGGGGACGGGGAGCTTCACCGGGCTCGGCTGGACCCCGAAGGGCGGGGACAACGGCACCTACGTGGCCGTCTACGCCGCGACGCCGGCCACCGCGCCGTCCATGAACCTGGCCGACATCGTCGTGCAGCGATCGACCGACGGCGGCGTGACCTGGACGTCGCCGCTCGCGATCGACGACGACACGCCCGACATGGCCGCCACCGGCTTCTACCCGCAGCTGGCCGTGGCCCCCAACGGGCGCGTCGACGTTGTCTGGACGGACAACCGGGAGAAGACGGCCACCGACTTCAACTTCGACGAGCGCTACACGTACTCGACCGACGGCGGCCAGACCTGGGCCAAGAACGTCAAGGTCAACGACATCCCGGTCAACTTCAACTACGGCGTCAGCTTCAACTCCGACATCCGCCAACCGAACGGCATCGCATCGACCGACCAGTACGCGGTCATCGGGTGGGCCGATACGCGCAACGCGAATGAGCTGAACCAGACCCAGGACAACTACGCGGTGGCGGTGCAGTTCGAGCCGCTGCCGACCACGAAGAACACGACGGCACCCTACGTCGCCGCCGTCTTCGGTGGCCTCCTGGTCGCCGGCCTCGTGCTGCTCCTGGTGCTCCAGGCCCGCAAGGGCCGAGAGGGCGCCACCCCGGCGGCGGCCCGCACGCCGACCTCGAAGGCCACGACCACCTAGCGCCTCAGTTGGCGCTCGCAGGCCGCCCTTGCTATGCGGGCTGGATCTCGGCCACCTGGATCGTCATCGGCACCCATACGACCGGCTTGTCGGGCTCGGCGATGATGACCGAGGTCCTCCAGCTGCCGCCCATCCCGAATTGAATCCGGGTCTCGTACCGGCCGCCCGAACCTTCCTTGGTCACGGTGGTGAGCCCCGGGTGGGCCATCTCCGGCATGTCGGTGGAGACACACACCTTGGCGCCCGTGACGGCCGTGCCGGCGCGGCGGACCGTGAACAGCAGGTTGGTGCCCTCCGGGCGCGGCGGGTCGGGAGTGGCGACGAGGTCGACGCTGTAGGTCGGGTCGGCCTCCTTCCCCTCGCCGCAGGCCCCCGCCGCGACCGGCGTGGCCAGATTCGTGGCCGCGCCGCCCGATGACTCCTGGCCGGCGTAGTCGCCGACCTGGAAGGTCAGGAACGCGATCAGCACGACCGTGAGAAGCGTCCCGGCCACGATGAAGACAGGGTTGGTGGCCTCCCGGCGCTCAGTCTCATAGGGTGCGGCCGGCGTCGCCATGACGGCTCAGTTTTACCATCCCGCCGGTCGCTACCGCGCTGTGTCACTCGCCCAGACGGGGCGGCTCTGGCGCGTCTCCCACCCGAGGGGGGGCCGATCACACCTGCGAAACCACTCCAGAACCCGCGATATCCTCGCGAAGCCCTCCGGCACCGTTGCTGCGTGCGCCGGATCGTGCAGCATCAGGAGGCGAAGAGCAACTCCGCAGGCCCGGGGTGGAGCGGAGGCGCACGTACCATCGCCCAATTCGCGGTCGCCACGTTGGTTCTATCGGTGCTGGGCTACGTCATCAAGGGCCGTGGCCTCGGCTTGGCCTTCTGGCAGGTCTTGCTCGCGTTCGCGGTCTTTGCGGCCGCCACGATGCTTCTCCGATTTCTCATTGAACGCATGGACAGGTGGGTCGGTCGCGGTTAGGAGTACCTTTTGAATACCTGCTGCCGCTGCTGTAGGGCTACTCGGGGCGACTTCCCCGAGGTGGTCGAGCGGGTTGCACGTGGGCCCACGCGTTTTCGAAGAACGCTCCGGGCCGGTGGCCGTCCAAGCCTCGATGAGGTGCGAGGACGCGCAGGTTCGCGGCGAGCCCCGGTTCCTCGCCGAGTACCCGTGCGCCCTTGATGCGCCGGCGAGCCAACCCGTTGAATGCCACCGCCCAGCATGTTGTCGGGCGCGAGCCGGTTGCGCTATCGCTGCATCTTGGCGCCCAGGTGGTCGTGGGGCTCGGGATCGAGCAGGTCGTCGGCGGGGACGACTCAGGGAACTCGCCGAGCGCGGACGCGACGACGAAGCCTGAGATACGGGACCTCGCAGTCAGACTCCGAGCAATTGGTCGAACCGAGTGGGTTCGTCGCCCGTCATATCCAGCCAGTCATGAATCTCCCTCAGCGCCTCATGGCGCGCCTGATCGAGTGAGATCCCACGCCGGCGAGCCTCATCGCCGAGCGTGGTCATAGGGTCGTACAGGTTCTCGGCGGTTAGCTTCGGGTCCGGCAGCAGGATCGCGGCCGGTCGAGCCTGGCGCAGGCGCTTTTTCAGCTCCGGCAGATAGGCCAGGAGCTGGCCCCACTCGCGCACCGGGTCTTCGATTGGCCGTCGCCACGTGATGACGGTGAACCGCGTGAGCCTCGAGAGCGTGACCATCTCGACGAGTTGATCGAGCTGCGATCGGTCGCGCGCCACGAGCGCATCGAAGCCGGCCTGGGCAGCGACGCAGTAGAGCATTCAGGTCAGGCGTCCTGGTCTCCGAGAGTCGACGGTCGAAGTCGTACAGATGGACGACCTCTACGGTCGCGTCCAACGCACGTTCCGCGAACTCGCGGGGCTTGGGGAAGCCTTGGTCGAGGAGCAGCCGGAACTCAGGCGGCGCCACGCAGCCGTCGTTCGAGCGTGAAGGCGTCCTCGACGGCCTCGCGCGTGAGGCCGGGGTAGAGCTCGACGATCTCCGCGCCGGAGAGGCCTCGCTCCTCGCGCAGCGCGTGGATGGCCGACGTGGGGATCCGCGTCCGCAGGACACAAGGATCACCGGCGAGCACCCACGGCGAGATGAAGGTGTGATCGCTCGGCGTCACGAGATTCGGGGCCCAGACATCGTTGCGCCCTCGCCGTCGCAGTTCGTCGATGGGCTCGACGACGTCGAACGTTTGGAGTAGCCCAAAGATGTCGTCGAACGGCAGGAGGTTCTGGCCGAGCTGGGTCATTCCGTCGTCGTCGAGGACGAGCGTGCGACCGTTTGAGCCGATCGTGCGGATCTCCGTGCCGGCGGCGATCTGTGACTTGACGAACTGGACGCGTTCCGAGGCGCTCGGCCGAGGCATGCCCAGCTGGCGCAGCCAGGCGAGGAGGCGGACGTAGACCAGGTCGCGGTACGACCACGCGATCGGGCTGTCGGCGTCGAAGTCGGGGACGTAGATCGACTCGCGCCGCCAGTCGTAGAGCGTGCTGCGGGGGACGCCGGAGAGTTGAGCGGCACGGTCGGCGAGGTAGCGACCGCGCGAATGCCTGAGCGCGTACACGATGACCTTTTCCTCTGCCGCTCCAAGAGCCTTGGGCATCACGGTGAAAGTATGCCCTTCAATGACCACCGGTTCGGGCTTTGGCGCGGCGAGCGCCGACTCCTGGGCCGGGGCTACGGGCTCGGTCACCCCGGACGTGACGTGTTGGTAGGTCGCTCTCGTGAAGCTCTCAGATGCTTGGCCGAGCACGGCCGACGCGACCGCGGGATGGGCCTGCTATTCGAGCATGACAGTGGCCGCGGCGTGGCGGAGGTCATGTAGCCGAGTCTGAGACGAGATGCCGGGCTCGGCTGCGAGGCGCTCGGAGGCGTGGCCGAACGGGTCAGGATCCATCCGGTCGACCATCGCCCCGTTCGCAGATGAGGTCGATGTCCTGCCACGTCGCGCCCGCAACGTGCAGCGTGGGCGTCCCCCGGACGCGACCATGCTTGAGGTCGACATCGGCCCAACGAAGCCCGAGCACCTCCGTCCTTCGCATCCCCGTCGCCGCGGCCAGGACCCATGGGTGCCTCCCACGCAGTGCCGCGCGCCGATGAGGCGGCGCAAGTGGTCTGCGCTGGAGACGTGGGACGCGGGCCCGTTCGACCCGCGGCGGCGTGACCGACCGCACCGGGTTCACGGACATCAGCCCCCGCGCCACGGCCGATCCGAGCACGGCACGGGCCTGCAACACGGTGCGCGGTGCGAAACCCTTAAGCGTCATCCGGTCGAGGAACTGCTGCACGTGCTCCGGGCGGAGCGTCGACAGCCCGACGCGGCCGATCACGGGTAGCGGTCATGGGTCATCGCTGGAGGCGAGGCGAGCTGGTGCTCCAGCCAACGAGCCAGGTAGTCGGCGAGCGTCATGTGCTCGGGAAGGCGTCGGCGCCTCCTCGATCTGGTGGAGCTGCCGGCTCAGCTCGGCCTCGGCCTCGCGCTTGGTGCGGAACCCGCGCTGCCATCGCTGCCGGCGCCGCCCGGTATCGCGATCGCGCCCGGCGTCGAACACGATCGACCACGTCGTTCCTCGCTGTTTGCGAATCGGCGGTCATAGGAAGGAAAAGGAGAACTGTTCTCATGCTCTAGCCGTGACCAGCCACCTTGCAGTCAGTCAGTGGGCCGCCGGGGTCTCGAACCCCGCACCTTGGGATTAAAAGTCCCCTGCTCTACCGGATGAGCTAGCGGCCCGGGGACTGGCGCACGTAGTGGCGCGATTGCCCCTTCCCTCTGATCGTAGGCCGGTGGAACGGGCTGGATCCGAAGCCGCTTGCGACCTGCCGGCTTACGCTGGGGAGTGATCATCCCGATCTGGGTCGCCTCATGGGAGATCGAGTGCTGCCAGCCAGAGGCTGTCGTCGGGCAGGGGTGGGCGGCGCCGTTCTTGAAACTCTTACCGCCGGAGCCCTGGTGGCGCGAATACGCCAGCGGCCAGATTACGGCCGAGATCGAGGCGTTGGGCGTGGTCGACCTGGACGGCGAAGTTGTTCGAGAGTCGACCGATGATGCGCCGGCGGTCTTCCGGTCCGGAGCTGTACGCGTCGTCGTGCGGGGCCCGCTGGATCCCGACGCGACGCACGTTCGAGGCCGACTCCTGTTCGAGGGACATGACGGTCCCGGCGTCGGGCCCGGCGTCAGTCACGACAAGCTGGAATGCCGTGGGATCGCGCGACGCGTCCGCGGCATCCCGCTGCTGTATGAGTTGCGGGACGGCACACACGTCCCGGTGGCACAGGACGAGCCGGTCGATCTCACATCGACCGCCGACCGCCGTTTCCCGGAGTACCTGATCGAATTGGAGGTACCGGCGCCGGGGTAAGAGCGACGGATCGGTCCCCTGGTAGTAGTCACGCAGTGACCCGTCATATGCGCCGCTCGGCGTGCAGCACGCCTTGAAAGCGCCTGTCCGACCCGCACGGGCAAGGGTCGTTTTCGCCCGAGCGTCTCGAAATCAGCTCCTCGTCCCGGGACCTGGCGCTTGCCGCGCTTGACCCGTGATTCGCTACGGGTACCCTGCGGCGTCTGCTCATCGGCTCTGGCGTGGTTCCTCCGGAACACGAGCCGGCCCGAGGTCCCATACTGAAGGAGTGGAACCGACGGCGCGGGAACCGGAACGGCGGGAGCTCGTCGTGGTCCCGCACCGGCCCGGACCGGTCATCCCGCTGGACGACCCGAGCGGGGCGCGCAAGCCGGATGAGCTCGACGAACTGATCGACGATCTCCTCCCCGATACCGACGAGCGCGCCGGCTGGCTCGATGCCGCCCTGCTCGTACTCGGCGCCGGCCTCCTGGCGTGGGCCGCGGTAGGGGATCCACCGGCGTTCGTCGTGGCCGTGGCGGTCGTCGCCCTCGCGCTTGGGTGCATCCTTCCGATGCGCGCCGCCTGGCGTGGCGTACGCCGGCGTCGGGACCGGAGGACCCTGGCGAAGGGCCTGCCGTTGGACGTCGCGGCCCCGGTGGTCCGACGGCTGGTCGACGCCTACGAGGCCGTGCGGGGCTTCGCGACCGATCCGGCCGTCGGCGCGGCCGCGCTGTCGGCGGCTCACGGTGCGTTGATGGAGGTCGCCACGCTCCTCGACGGTCGCGCCCCCGTCTCGGCGGCCGACTGGAGTACGTCGAGCCGCGGGCCACCGCCGTCGAGGCGCTCGGGGCGGCGTTGCAGGAGGCGGCGGCCTCGCCTGGGCCTGCCACCCGTCCACGCATCGAGGCACGGGAGGAGCTGGAGCGGATCGCCGGGTTCAGGTCGGTGTCCCGCCTCGATGAGCTGACCGACGAGATACGGGCGCGCCACGGTGACCAGGCCTGAACCGGGCCCGGTCGAGCCTGCTGCCGACGAACCGGTAAAGCTCGGCACCGTCGGGCGAGTGCTGGCGATCCCCCTCGTGCCGTTCGTGGCGGCCTGGGAAGCGCTCAAGGCAGGAGGCCGAGCGGTGGTGGCGCTGAGTCGAGCGGTCGGGTCGGCGGTTCGCCGTGCCGTGCTGACGGTGGGACGGCTGGTGACCGCGCCCATCCGGGCGATGCTCCGGGCCCTCGCGAGCCTCGCCGCCCGGATCAGGGCCGCGGTCGTTGCCGCGTTCCGGCTGGTGGGCCGGACGCTGCGGATGGTTGTCGACCGAGTGGTCCGACCCGTTCGAGCGGCCGTCCGCGCCGTGCTGGCGCCCCTGCGGGCGCTGGCC